>CAYHXG010000070.1:0-3717 GCA_964360575.1 uncultured Candidatus Saccharibacteria bacterium
TTTGCGGGGGGGGTCATAAACACCGGGCACACGCCTATTGTAAGCGCCTCTCGCGAAAAACTCGTTGAAGAACTCTATGCCAGCCGGATCTCGCTTAGCCGGCGGATGATGGGCCGGCTATGCGTCCGCCGGTCTGTCAGCTGAACCACGCCAAGACCCATACTCGGGTCGGCGCTGATGGGCCGGCACTCGTACCAACCGCGAGCGAACTTAACCTTGGCTCTCTTCACCGCGGGCTCGTCCGAGGCCTGCGGAGGAATGGGCGCCGACGGCACCACCATCTTCTTGGTTGACCTGCGGCTAAACCGTTTGATCCAGACGAGACCGGCTCCCAGCAAAATCAGAAACAATGGCACCCACATACCCAGCATATCCCCGGCGAAAAAATCAAAACGATCCATAACTCCCTCCTCGATTAGGGTTAGCGAAAAATGAACTATATTACCAGCTTATCATATAGTATATATCTTGTCAATAGCAACCTTGGGCTAGGCCTGTTATGCTTAAAATATAGCTCAAATGCTGGATAAAATAACAGCTAAATATACCGCCAAAGAATCCGATGCAATTCGGCGGGTTTTTGAGTTTGCCCAAGCCGCCCACGCCGGCCAAAAGAGGCATTCCGGTGAAGACTACATAATCCACCCCCTAAAAGTGGCCGAAGTTTTGGCCGAAATAAACATGGACTACGAAACCGTGGCCGCTGGTTTACTGCACGATGTTCTAGAAGAAACCAGCTACCAAGCTAAAGATTTAGAAAAAGAATTTGGAACTAATATTGCTTTTTTGGTTGGTGCTGTAACCAAACTGCACCGCGTGAGCTACAGCGGTGAAAAACAATATATTGAAAACTTGCACAAAATGATTTTGGCTACAGCCAAAGATATTAGAGTGGTTATAATTAAACTCGCTGACAGATTGCATAACCTAGAAACTTTAGATACCTACACTGGTAATAAAGAAAAAATAGCTCGCGAGGCTTTAGAAATTTATGCGCCACTCGCCTCGCGTTTGGGTATGGGCGAAATAAAAGGCGCCTTAGAAGATTTAGCCTTCCCTCATGTTTACCCACTCGACTACATAAAACTTTTAGACTTTGTAAAAAATCAAATCGTCGAAAACAAAAAATATGCGGAGAAAATAAAACCCAACATAGAAAAAACACTTAAAGATAACGGTATCAAATACATCAATCTAAACGCGCGAGCCAAACACTTGTACAGCTTGTGGCGCAAATTGCAAAAATACGATTTTAATTTGGAGATGATTTACGACCTGGTGGCTTTGCGCGTGATCGTGCCCGATGTGGCTTCCTGCTACGAAACTTTGGGCATACTCCACAAATACTGGCAGCCTTTGCCTAATCGCATTAAAGATTTTATTGCCCTGGCCAAACCCAATGGTTACCAATCGCTCCATACCACTGTTTTTTGCGAAGAGGGTAAAATTACGGAGTTTCAAATCCGCACGCCCGAAATGCATCAAAACGCCGATTATGGCATTGCGGCCCACTGGAGTTATAAAGAATCCAAAAACCCCCTAGCCAAAAAATATTCCTGGTTACGCCAGCTTGCAGAATGGCAACAGCAAAATATGACCCAAGAAGAGTTTTGGGAAAACGCCAAAATAGATTTCTTTGGCGACAGGATTTTTGTTTTTACGCCCAAAGGTGATGTTATAGAATTGCCGGAAAACGCCACGCCAGTGGATTTTGCCTACGCGGTACATTCCGATTTGGGCGACAAGTGTTCCCAAGCTAAAGTTAATGGAAAGATAACACCCATAACCCACGCTCTCACCGATAACGATATAGTGGAAATTGTGATAAACAAAAACCAGCGCCCTTCGCGGGACTGGTTAAAATTTGTTAAAACCTCCAAAGCCAAAACCAAAATAAAAGAAGCTTTACGGCTGACCAGTTAACTTTTTTATTAATCTATCTAAATCCTCCTGCGAATAGAAATTAATGGCGAGGCGGCCTTTTTCGCGGCTACCGGAAAAAGCCACCGGTGTGCCTAAAGTGTCTTGAATAGTTTTTTTATAATTTTCCAACTCCGGATCCAAAACTCTGGCCGACTTCATCTTATAGGACTCCTCTTGTCTTACTAATTCTTCAAGCTCCCTAACCGACATATCTTTTTTAATAATTTCCGAGGCTAAAAACCTTTGGCGCTCTGGGTTTTTAACACCTAAAAGCAGTTTGGCGTGGCCTTCGGTGATTTTACCTTCCGATATATTGCGCTGAACTTCCACTGGTAAATCCAAGATTCGCACCCGGTTAGCCACCACTTCACGGCTTTTGCCTACTTTTTGAGCCACTTGCGCTTGAGTTAATTTAAATTCGCTCATCAATCGTTCATAAGCCAAAGCTTCTTCCACTGGGTTTAAATTTTGACGCTGAACATTTTCTATTAGAGCAATTTCTAGCTTAGTGGCGTCATCCGGATTTTTGATTATAACCGGCACTTGGCGCAAACCAGCGAGGCCCGCCGCTTTTAAGCGGCGTTCGCCGGCAATAAGCTGATATTCCACCTTGGTACCACTGGGAATATCTAGCTCTACCTTAGAAACTAACAAAGGCTGCAACATACCATACTGTTTCATAGATTCGGCTAGACTAGCAAGCTCCGCTTCATCGAATTCTTTACGAGGCTGATAGGGGTTGGGTTTTATCTTTTCGAGTTCAATGTAAAAAATGCTCTCTTGTTTGGCAGTAGTAGTTACGGGCTTTGCGGAAACAGAAAGCGACTGATTGTTTTTATCAGCATTTTCCTCTTTCCTCTGCGGTATTAAAGATTCCAAGCCCCGACCCAACATATATTAAATTTCTAATGACTAAGCTCAAATGTCTAATCAATGATTAAGGTCTAATGATCAAATGCCTAAAAAAGACTTTGACATTGATTTGTCATTAGGCATTAGAAATTAGATATTTTGTATATTTTCCACCTCTGCCTCTTTAACCACCGGCCCGGCAATATTTTCCAGCGCCAGTATTTCTTCGGCCAACTGCCGGTAAGCCTTGCCGCCTTTGGAATGAGCGTCGTATTGTAAAATAGTTTTGCCAAACGAAGGCGCTTCAGCCAACGACACACAGCGAGGAATCACCGAACCAAACACCCGACCAGGAAAATTTCTGTTCATTTCTTTAACCACATCTCGGTTTAAACGATTGCGCCTATCGTACATGGTCAAAACCGCGCCCAAAATATTAATATTATGCCCCAAGTTATCACGCACTAATTCTATGGTTTTTAATAAGTGGCCAATACCCTCCAAAGCGTAGTATTCGCATTGTACCGGAATGACTACATAATCGGAAGCTACTAAACCGTTTATGGTGAGTAAACCCAGCGAGGGCGGCGAATCTATTAAAATATAATCATAAGATACGCTGATTCTGGCGAGTGATTCTTTTAGCCTGAACTCTCGGTTAGGTTGAGTTACTAACTCTATACCGGCCCCGGCTAAATTGGGATTGGCCGGTAAAATATCAAAACCAAAAACCCCAGTTTTTCTTATGGCTTCCTCGGGCAAAAGACCGCTGGTTAAAACATGATACAAATGCCACTCCACCTGATTCGGATCCACACCTAGGCCCGAGGTGGTATTGGCCTGCGGGTCCAAATCCACCGCCAAAACATATTTGCCGTGAGCCGCCAAAAAGGCACCCACGTTTATAACGCTGGTGGATTTGCCCACTCCGCCTTTTTGGTT
>CAYHXG010000071.1:0-3682 GCA_964360575.1 uncultured Candidatus Saccharibacteria bacterium
TCCAGAGAAGTTACCAGCATTTGGAAAGGTTCTTCTTTATTACCTTTAGGCGCCGGAATATATGAAATTATTTTTTCAAACAGAGGCTCTAGAGTGGTATTTTGTTCCGTCTCTAAATTTTGCGGCATTTTTTCAAAAGCTTGTCCTCTGCGGCCAACGGCATATATAACCGGAAAATCCAGCTGACTTTCATGATGAGCCAGTTCCAAAAACAAAGAGTTTATTTCTTCCAAAACTTCGGCCACGCGGCTCGCCGATTTGTCTATTTTATTTATAACCACTATGGGTTTTAAGTCTAACTGTAATGCTTTTTGCAACACCACGCGGGTTTGAGGCATGGGGCCTTCCTGCGCGTCCACTAGCAGCAAACAACCGTCGGCCATGTTGAGCGTGCGTTCCACTTCGCCGCCAAAGTCGGCATGCCCCGGCGTGTCAATTATATTTATTTTATAGTCTTTGTAATTTATGGCGGCGTTTTTAGCCATGATGGTAATGCCGCGCTCGCGTTCCAGCTCGCCCGAATCCATTATTAAATCTTGGCTCATCTCTTCGGAATTTTCTCTAAAGGTATGAGCCTGTTTCAGCAAAAAATCCACCAAGGTTGTCTTACCATGGTCAATGTGGGCGATGATCGCAATATTTCTGATTTTATTTGGATCCATTTTTATAAGCGGCGCGAAGCCCTGTAGTTAACGAGCGGAGCGAGTTATACTACATGGGTTTCTGATTTTAGAATTATCCAGCATTGGTTTGATAGGCGAGAAGCTAGATTAACATATTTTTATTATTTTGACCATTTAGAGGGAGGCGCGTATTCAAAAATCAGCTTAAACACTTGATAAACCGGCAAACCCTTGACTTCCCCTTGCCAATCTGCTACACTTGTTCTGTACCTTAGAAACAGGCTTATCTAGGCTACGGCAAATGCCCGTAAGCTAAAGATGGCCAAAATCAAAGAAAAGGAAGGATCGCCATGAGCGATAAGGCCTTAACCAACGCGGAATTGGAACTGACGCAAAGAATGCAGATGCACTTTCCCAGAGGGGTCATCCCTCCGAAGATGCTCGCTTTCTGGAACAGCTGTCCCAAAGAGGTTTTGACGCAAAAGATGGTCGAGGTCTGCGGGCAGGTTCCTGATGAACTGGGTAATATCTTTCCCCTCACCCTCAACTACGACCTGCCTCTGGCTGAAGCCATTGCGGCAGGCAGATACGGTGTGGTGAATAGTGACATCACCCCAGAACACTTTCCCAATATCCGCACCGGCACAGCCGAACTAGAAGCCCAGCTGGTTCACTTCAATCATCCGATAGATTCGGATGATGTGCTGAAGGAACTGGACAAAATGGGTCTTCGCGCGGGCGAGCTCCCCGAGCTTCTCGCTTTCGGAGCCAAGTATCCCGAAAAGCAAAGGGAGTTTCCCATCATCTCGCTCGGTTCTGTCTGGCGGGATCGCGACGACTTCCGCCGCGTGCCCGGGCTCTGGGGTCACTCCGATAGTCGCAATCTGGGTTTCTACTGGTATGCCGGCGGGTGGTACGAGGACTGTCGCTTCCTTGCTTTTCACAAATAGCTTTAACACTGGGAATCTTGGGCATTTGGAACTTCTTAAACCCTTGATTCCTTTGATACTTACCACGCAGAGCAAAGCTCTGCGTGGTCTTCTTTTTTAAAATTAGTAAAACCCCAAAGGGTAACCCTTTGGGGTTTTAGTTTTGAGAACTGTAACCAAAAAGCGGATGATCAAGAGAGTGCGAGAAAATCCTAAACAAGAAATATCGGACTATTAAATTGCCCGTTACTGCTATATAATGGGCGTATAATCAATAATTCTTCATTATGACAGCCGATAAACAAAATCAAATATATTTTTTCGCGGCGGTGCTTCTGGCTGTTTTAGCCCTAAACATAGCTGTATTTTTGCCCTTTATTGGGGCGATAGTGGTATCACTAACATTAGTTTCGGTTTTTGGGCCGGTGTATCGGTCTATAAAGAAGATTTTGGGTAACAGGGAAACTCTAGCTTCGTTGGCTACAGTTGTTTTGGTGCTCGCTATAATTGTGGCGCCTTTGGTATTTTTTGGAACATTGGTGGTGCGGGAGGCGAGTGTGGTTTATACAGTTTTTAAGGGTGGCGCTAGTGAATCTTATTTAAATAATTTAAACAATGGACTTAATTCGGTTTTAGAAAAGGTTTATCCCGCAGCTTCCTTTGATGTGAGGTTGGCTTTTGAAAAAGTTTTGGATTTTTTTGTGCGGAACGTAGCCGGAATTTTTTCTAGTGTCTCGGGCGCAGTCTTTTCTCTCTTTCTCGCTTTGATGGCTTTATACTATTTGCTTAAAGACGGCGAAAAGTTTAAAAAAGTGGTTATGGGTTTGAGCCCACTCGCCGACGAATACGACGATGAGATTTTTAAAAAATTGGCCCAAACGGTAAGCTCGGTGGTCAAGGGCTCGCTTTTGGTGGCGATGATTCAAGGGCTTCTCACCGGCATTGGTTTTTTGGTTTTTAGCATACCCAACCCCGCGGTCTGGGGCGCGGTAGCCGTTTTAGCCGCACTAATACCTATGATTGGTACGGCTCTGGTGCTCGCGCCCGCAGTAATTTATTTGTTTGTTACCGGCTCCGCGGGCGCGGCGCTCGGGCTTTTATTGTGGGGCGCTATAATAGTGGGCAGTGTAGACAATTTACTGCGACCTAAACTTTTTGAGCGCGGTATCAATATACATCCCTTCTTTATTTTGATTGCTGTTTTGGGCGGGTTGGAATTTTTTGGCGCTGTCGGCTTTTTATTAGGACCGTTGTTATTATCGTTGCTGTTTTCTTTACTGGACATATACAAAAAGGAATTCAAGCAAGATGCTGAGCAGATTTAATCTTCCCAAAGACGATTCTCGCTACAGCTGGACTCGTCATGTGGTCGGCAAGATGCAGTACTACCGGTTATCGGAAAGCATAATAAAGCGGATCATCCGCGCGCCCAAGAGAGTGGAGAAAGGTGTGGCCGAGAACACTATTGCTTGCATGCAGCCGGCCGGGTCAAAAAAGAAGCAAGAAATTTGGGTAATGTACCAGCAGAAAGGAGAAAGAAAACATATAATTACCGCTTGGCGCTATCCCGGCACGAGCCCCGTCCGTGATCAAATTCCCATCCCACCGGATATTTTAGAGGAACTAGAGAGTTTGGTATAGTTTCTGTATGAAATATTATATATTTTTTGGAGTAATAATTATTTTAGCTGTGGCAGGGTATTTTGTTTTTGACCGCAAGAGCGAAGGAAGCAAAAATAACCAATCCGCAGTGGATCAAAAAGATTCAGGAAAAATTATGGTTACGCTGCCAACTTCTAGAGGCAATATTAATCTGGAACTGGATTCAGTTGCGGCGCCCAAAACCGTGGCCAATTTCGTTAAATTGGCCAAAGACGGTTTTTATAATGGCACCAAGTTTCACCGCGTCATAGCCGAATTTATGATCCAAGGCGGTGATCCGCTTTCCAAATCGAACGATCCTCGGGTGGGCTCTGGCGGCCCGGGTTACAAATTTGAAGATGAGATCAACCCTAAATCAATCGGAGTTGATGATGCCACTATAGCCCAGCTGGAAGCGGCGGGTTACAAGTATGATTATAGTCTCAAATCCTTGCCGGTGGATGTAAGTAGTCTCGCCATGGCCAATGC
>CAYHXG010000072.1:0-3665 GCA_964360575.1 uncultured Candidatus Saccharibacteria bacterium
TAAAAACAATCACAAAACTTCAATTGCCGGCTGGCAAAGCTAACCCTGCTCCGCCGGTAGGTACGGCTTTGGGTCCGCATGGTTTAAACTTGCAGGATTTTTGTTCTAAGTTTAACGCGGCTACAGCCGATAAGGGCGACAATATTATTCCGGTGGAAATTACCATCTACGAAGATCGAACTTTCGATTTAAAATATAAAACCCCACCGGCTTCCGATTTATTGAAAAAAGCGGCTAAGGCCGAAAAGGGAGCCAAGGATCAATTACGAGGTAAAGTGGGCCAAGTTACGCGCGCCCAAGTGCGCGAAATCGCCGAAATTAAAATGCCAGATCTTAACGCCGATACAGTTGAAGCCGCTATGAAAATTGTAGAAGGCACCGCCCGGTCAATGGGAATAGAGGTTAAATAACATTCCAACATTCTTGAGAATGTTGGAATGTTAACAAAAATTATACGATCGTCTTGAAACTGTTAACAATGAGATTTTGCAAACATATTTGAATTGATTTTAATAAGTTGCTAATCTAGACGCGAGCCAAATCGGCTTGCATCTAGGTTTTTATATGGATGTTCTTTAACATCAAATAAAAGGAGATTGATATGGCTCCAACAATAAAAGGGATTTTAGAGGTTGGCTTTGGTTTAGAAAATAAATATGTTCCGGATCACTCCGAACTCAAACGTTTGACCAAGCTTCTAAAGGAGGGTGGATATACGGTAGTTTTGACTCAGGGTGTTTACGATATGTACCATGTTGGGCATAGTCGCTATCTCATAAAAGCTCGTTCGTTTGGTGATGTCCTTATAGTTGGTGTAGATTCCGATGAATTAACCCGCTCTATGAAAGGCGAAGGTAGACCCTTTGATTGTTTTGAGGAAAGAATTGAACTTCTGGCCGGATTTTCTTTTATTAACATACTTACTCGCCGTGATATCGATCAACATAAATACGAGTTAATTAGAATTATCCAGCCCGATGTTCTCGTGATGTCAAAAACAACCAGATCATTTACAGAGAGAGATAAAAAAGCTCTCGGAAAACATTGTGACCGAATTGAACACCTTGAAGCACAGGCCCCTCCGGCTAGTGTCAGCACCACGGCCAAAATAAGAAGGCTCCAACTTGAAGGCGCTAGTGATTTAGCTCAGCGGATTGGCAAAGCCGTAGAATCGGAAGTAGTCGACTATTTTAAAGGGAATGGTGCTAATGACTAATCTAGCAGCATATATTCCGACTCTCAACCAGCGTCATTTGAATTGGCTTAAGAGGCATAAAGAAAACAATCTCCTTCTTATTTCACAGGAAATAGCAGAAGAACTTTTGCCACGACTTAAAAGAAATATGGTGGCATTGCCGGCAGAGGTAGTTGCGCGGACGATTTTTTGGGAAAATTGGGTTCAACATGTCCAAGTTTTTTATCCTGATTGGAAAGATAGCGGTCTCAATTTTTCATCTCCAATACGGCATAGTTGGATTTTGCCGGATGAAGATATTTCCCACCTCTTCGCTGAAAAGTATCTTGCGCGAGCAGGATGCCACTTTGCTTTCGAAATGATCTGGGCTCGCTACGATATGGAGGCAGTTAGGCGTAACCAGCCGGTGATTCCGGATTTTGAAATTTCATCTTCCGAATTCGACCAAGAGCTTATGAAAAGAGCTGTCGAAATTTCGGAACGGAGTCCGGATTGGTGGAGAACAATAGGCGCTCTAGCGGTTTCGTTGGACGGAAGAGTATTGGTGGTTGCCTGCAATACCCACCTGCCCAACGAGTATGAAACCTATCTTTTTGGCGACCCGAGCATTAACCGAGATGCCGGAGAGGAAGGTAAATATACTTCTAGCCATGCCGAGGAAGCGGTAATAACTCACTGCGCTCGGTATGGGTTGGCCCTTGAAGGCTCGCGCCTTTATGTGACCACTTTTCCTTGCGAAAAATGCGCTCGGCAAATAGTTGGCGCTGGAATAAAAAAAGTTTTCTTTAAAGAAGGATTTTCTTCGTTGAATGCCCAAGATGTTCTGAAGGTAGAAAATATAAAAATAATTCAAGTCAAAGTTCCGGAATAGCTTAATTGCTTTTCGGAGCTTTTTATTTTTTATGCCCCAAGGTTACAAGAATATTGTCTTTAATCTGGCCATTTCTTTTCTTTGGCCCGCCAACTAGAAAATGGAAATGCAGGTGGTCTATAGTGGCTCCTGTATACCGCATATCACCCGAGCGAACAAAAACAGAATAACCGCTAACCTCAGTATATTTTTCGAGCCAACTAATTGTTTTAGGAAATTCCGTCCAAGCAGTTTTGTTAAGACGAGTAGGTTTAGTTATATGTTTTTTATAAACTATAAGATAGTGATGAGTGCTGCCTAGGTACGGAAAATCGTTTTTCTTTATGTACCAATAACGAAACTGTTGAACGGCCGGAGAAGCTCTTACAGCCAGATAATTTTTTCGACAAAAGAAGCACTTACCACCTTCGGCTAGCTGCTTCATTCTTTCTAATTGTTCTCTTTGACGTGCGTTATCGTTGCGCATTTTGTTTTTGATAGTGTACGTTAGTTTATTCATTCGTAAAATATTAACAGTTTCTGAATAAAAAGACAGCCAGCATCTTGCGATGCTGGCTAATAGTATTAATTTTTACTCCGTGACGGGAATATCATTCATGGCTGGGTGGGGGTGGTAATCGGTGAGATCAAAGTGGTTCGGCCTAAACGCGAAGAGATCTTTAATGCTTGGATCAGTTATTCTAAGAGTCGGAAATACAAGCGGTTGTCTTGCAACCAACACTTTCACATGTTCAATCTGATCCTCATAAATCTGCGCATCGTGGATCGAATGAATCAACATATACGGTTTGTAACCAGTAACTTGAGCTAGCATAAGAAGCAGGGCTGTGTACTGGATTATGTTTGAGGGAATTCCAACTGGAACGTCGCCCGAACGCTGGTCCATCCTAAGAATCATTCTGTCTTCTAGAATGATAACTTGAACATCGCCATGACAGGGGGCCACCACAACTTTGCGTTGCAGTTCACTGTGTTGCAAACATAATTCAGAAATCCAAGGGCTAACCTTGTGAGTACGAAGCCATGGTCTTTCACGAATTTGTTTTACTAAGTGTTCCCACTGATTGAAACTGTTATGGTGGTATCCGGCTCCGTAAGAACCGGGTCCCAGATCACCAGCTTCAAGGCCAAAAAGAGAGCACTTTTCTTTGCTAGCCCAGCGACGCCACCAACTGGCCCATGTTTGTTTATCTCCGTATCGGCGAAGCTGGTCGAGTGTACGCGCACCGTTTATGAAAGCAATAATTTCGGCGATCGGTTTTTGCCAGAAAGCAGAAATGTCTCTTTCGGTAATGAACGGTGCGCCGTTTTCTAGGCAAAATTCCATTTGGGGAGCAGTAACCGATGTAAATGTGCCTTTGGTTTGGAATTGGTTTTTGGTATATATTCCGGTTTCCAAGATATTTTTTAGAACTCTTCGATACTGAAAATCTGGTGTCCGTTCTTCGTATGGACGGTAAACATCGTTCATCCCGATCTCCTTTGTTAAAGAACTTCATGGCTGTAAACTTTTCTTGGCTGTATGCTATCATTTCTGTATGCCAAAATACAAGCCGGTTATTGGGCTCGAAATTCACGCTGAACTTAACACTAAAACTA
>CAYHXG010000073.1:0-3595 GCA_964360575.1 uncultured Candidatus Saccharibacteria bacterium
TGCGGCTGAACAATTCATCAACCGCTATCCTTACATCTTCAAAATACGTTGCCCTTTGCGAGGCTACATAGGCCTCGGAAAGGAAAACAATGTTGACGCAATTGGCGCTGGGACCGTTCTGCATGATGGTGGTGATGGTTGGGGTTTCCGTGGCCAGCGCGTCAAACGCGCCTAGGGAAAGCCAAACCAGCACACCCAAGAAAATCAGTATTTTTTCACTTTTCTTTCTCCTGTGGAAAGTAGTTTTTAGTTATTGGTTGTTAGTTATAGTTATTTGTTCTAGTTAAATAGTTAAACCAAAAAACCAAAACCGATAACTAGAACTAGTAACTACCAACTATAAACTAAGACACGAACTAGAATTGTCAAAGAACCTCATATTTACTAGCTAAATCAAAAGTAACACAAAAATAGAACAATTGCAAGTTTGGGATTATCCACAACGACAAGTAAAAAAGGTACACCCATTGGGTGTACCTTGTTAGAAAGACAGCGGATGCTTCTGCTTTACTGGTTACCAGTGTCAGCATCGTCATCGCCATCATTCCCTTGCTCTTCGGCGGGAGTGCTATCCCAATCGGAATAGTCACTATCATCGCCGTCACCTCCTCCGCCTAAGAAATCCGGCTGGCTCATCTTTATCACCCCCTTTCGCCAGATAGGGTTTTATTTAGCATCTAACAAATAGACTACTGCATATACCACAGCGCTGTCAATTTGAAACTGATCGATTTCTCCTATTTTGAAAACGCTCCAAAAGACTATCCATTTCCCCCACAGAGCTTCTATAAACTGCAAAACGGAATACATCATGATATTTTCCCTCAAAAAACCTGTGCTCCTTAAACCTTCCCTCCTCGCAAAAACCGTAAGACTCCCCACTTCTAATACTTGAAAGAGACAGTTTATTATAGCCAAAAATCTCAAAACAAATCTTGCGCACTGGGAGAAAAGTAAACAAGTAATGGGTGAATAAGAATATCGCCTCCGGACCATAACCCCTATTTTCATGAGCAGAATCTATATAGGTATTCATAAAAACATACCCATCTATCTGGTTGAAGTTAAAAGAAAATATGGTACCAATGGGTATACTTTTATCTTTTCTTTCTATGACAAACTGCAAATGTCGGTTTCTTTCAAACTCTCTCTTTAATTCCTTTACAAAATTATCAAAACTTACCACTTCTCGCCTGGCTGAAAAAAGGCTGATAAATCTGAATTCGTTGCGCCATTTATGCAACACAGGATAATCAGATTCTTCAATCGGCCTTAGATATATCCTGCTGGTTTCTAGACCATCGGTAGACATAGCAATCCTCCTTATTTTTTCAAAGTGCATCCACACTAATATTAACATTGCAACGGTACGTAGTCAAATTTTTTCCTTGATATCCTCCGGACCCAAAACTGCAACCAAACTGTTGCTTCTTTTTAAGTATTTCATGCCGGTATTTACAACATCTTTAAAAGTAACCTCTCCGATCAATTTCTTGTAATCTTCTGGCTTAAACAATCGGCTAAATAAAACAAAACCCTGCCCCAAAAACATTGTCTCATTCCTTGGGTTTGCATTAAAATGATCAAATGTATTGATTACTCTCTCTTTTGTTTCTTCTATCTCTAAAGGCGATAAATTATTTAAAAAATTATAAAGCGAATCGAATATTATATTTATTGTTCTTACAGGTTCCGAAGAAGAAGTACTAATCTGGAATATGCCCGCGTCTGCATATTTATTATTAAAAATATTCACCCTATAAACCAACCCTGTTTCATGTCTAAGTTTTTCTTGCAATAAAGCTCGGTGCCCGCTTCCTAGATAATTAGCCAGTACTACCAAAGACGCTTCGTCTTTCATATTGCCACCTCCTGGAGTATGAAAATTAATCATCACTAAAGTCTGTTTGTTTGTATTGGGTATGTATAAATAATTTTCATGTTCTTTCGAAATATCAAACCTCTCCTCTGGCTTCAAATCCACGTTCGATTTCCATAGTTCAAAATACCCAGCTGTTAATTTTAAAACCTCAGCGTGAGTCAAGTTGCTAACTACAATTAGAGCGCTTCTATTAGGTGTAAAAAAATTTTTTTGATATTCTTCTATTTTTTCCGCCGTGGCATTCTTAATGGTTTCGGACGAGCCTATAGACTCTTTAGCCAACGGATGGTCACCCAATAAAACCTTAAACGCGGACCATGTTAATAATTTCTGCGGATTGTCTTTGCCTATCTGCATCTCCTGTATAATTACCTTCTTCTGCGTCTCAAATTTATAATAATCACTATCAAATTGACGTGTAGAAGCATTCAGTATAGACAGTAATTCTCCAGTATATTTTGCAGATGCTTCCACAATTAAAAACATATTTTCGCGAGTTGTGCGTCCGTTTATGTAGGCACCTATACTATAATAGTTAGCGTCATTACAAAAATCTTTTAAATTCTTACATAAGAGGTGCTCCAAAAAATGGGCATACCCTGATTCTTCTTTTTTTTCATATCGAGAGCCGGCTTTAACCCAAAGCGAAACCACAGCAACAGTTGCATTTTTGTTTGTTGAGGTGATAAGTCTTAATCCGTTTTTTAGTACTGTTTCTTGGTAGTACGACATAGATTTTATGAGCTTAAATTATACACTAAAGCAAGGTTTTCTGACAACCCTTGACAAAGGGAACAAGGATATGATATACTAGTTACAGTACCGTAAAAACAAGGTTTTTCCTTATTAAACCCCTCACCGCGTTTGACGCGGTTAGCCAAAGGAGAGTAGTTATGGAAACTGCCATGCAGACCCAGATTCAGGGAAACGAAATCTCGGTGAAAGCAGCAGTGAGAGCAATGTATTTCTACTGCTCCGTGATCTATATCACTGGCGCTCTTACTGCGTTAGTCCTCCAAGACGGGTATGACAAACTGTTCGCCGCCAGTTCCGTCGATGCAGTGATGGTGGTCGAAGGGGTTAATGTCGACACCGACCGAGATACGCCGATCGACAGAATGTCCGCTGTCAACCCTGTAGACATAGTGGTCATTGGCGGCGACGCCAACCCAGATGCGCTTATCTCCGAGTATTCACAGTATTTTTACGGCGAGATCAGCGCAGAGGAGTTGGAGCGCCGTAGCGGATTGAGCATAGAGGATCTGGAAACGTTCCTCCAAGAAAACCATCTGCTGACTAGAATCCAGATTCCATGATCGCCGGCTTCCGCAATTGCAAAACCCATTCCCTCTCTAGCTAGAGAGGGAATTTTATTTGGTAAGTTCACTAACATAAAACCACCAAGGTCTGGCCTTTTAGATCATCTAAAAGGCCAGACCTTGGCAGATTAAAACACAAATAAAAATCCCTCTCCAACGTTATGTCGGAGAGGGTCGAGCTTTTTTGCTCACTCAACGGATTCTACGGAAATCCTTTTTGCCGTAACCTCTTGGCCGAAGCTGTCGGCAAAGAGAAAGAAATCGTCAAAATTAACAATATCGTCTCCATTGAAATCCGGCTCCGGATACGACACCACATTCCACGCCACTGACTGCTGAAGCAGTTTTTCCGGGTCCAGGCGCACAAATTCGGTTTCGTCTGTAACCTGAACAC
>CAYHXG010000074.1:0-3589 GCA_964360575.1 uncultured Candidatus Saccharibacteria bacterium
GTTTAGAAAATAATGAGCGCCTGGAATTTTTGGGCGACGCGGTTTTGGAATTGGTCGTAACCGAACACCTCTATAAAAATTATCCTAACCCCGAAGGCGATTTGACCAATTGGCGGGCGGCTTTGGTTAATTATCAAAACTTGTCTCAAGTGGCTGGCGATTTAGGTATTAACGATTTTTTGATGCTTTCGCGCGGCGAAGCCAAAGACACCGGCCGGGCTCGGCAGGTTATTTTAGCTAATACCATGGAGGCGCTTATAGGCGCTCTTTATTTGGATCATGGCTACAAAATGGCGCAGAAATTTGTGGCGGAAAAGATTCTAACTGGCCTCGAATATATTATTAAAAATAAACTGTACAAGGACGCCAAAAGTTTGTTTCAGGAAAAATCTCAAGATGAATTTGGCATTACGCCCACTTACCGGGTTTTGAAGGAACACGGCCCGGATCACGATAAAATTTTTGAAGTGGGGGTTTATTTGAACGAGGAGCTTGCCGGAACAGGTTCGGGACCTTCAAAACAGGAAGCCGAACAAAAGGCGGCAGAATCAGCCCTTGATAAATAAAAGGATTAGTTTTATACTGTATTGAAGAGGAACTTCGATAGAAAGTTCCTTAAAAATCTCTTAAAAAGGAGGATAGGCTGTGAAAGACTTTTTGTGGTGGTTTGTTACGGATGGGAGTAAGGAAGGCAGGGGGTCTCCGTTTTGCAATTTTCTGTATGGAATTTCCTTTATCATACTTGGCTTTGGATTCCCTTCTAGTTATGTAAACTATTTTTTGATTGCTTGTGGAATATTTATGTTTCTAGTTACCATTTTTCAAGTGTCGATATTTTGCTTTCTGCGGTGGTGTAAAGAGCTTCAAAACGGAATCCCGAGATAGAAGACTCTTTCGAAGGGAGAAAATATCGATGGCGAAGATTGAAATTATCAAGGTTTAACCTTGATGTCGGCATAAGGAAGCTTTTGAAGCAGAAAAGCGAGCACGTGATGAAATTGGACCAAAAAAATCTCCTAAAAAACCTGATAGTGGTCCCATAACTCATCCACCTGAGCCAAGTCATTTGGAAAAAATCTTTAAACAAATGGAGAGAAAGCCATGAATAAGAAAGTAATTGAAAATCCTTCTCCTGGTGTGTTACAGACTACAGTGATTACTTTGACCGAGAAGGAAGATAGAGAGGTTCACAAAGAGTATATAGCAGCTCTTAGGAAGGCAACGGAAGAGTATAAGAGAAAAGAAAGACAAGCAGTTGCGGAGAATAGACGCAGGAGAGGTCTGCCCCCACTTATTTACTAGGGTTCTGGAATTATCAAGGTTTAACCTTGATGCTAGTATATTCCCGAGTGTAAAACGCACTCGGGATTTTATTTGTGTTAAAATAAACTTTATATATGTATTTGAAGTCATTAAAGATCAGTGGATTCAAATCGTTTGCTAAGGCCACCATACTTGATTTCCCCAAAGGCATTACGGTGGTGGCGGGACCGAATGGCTCGGGCAAATCCAATGTGGTAGATGCTATCCGCTGGGCTTTGGCCGAGCAAAGTTTTAAAAATCTTCGCGGCAAAAAAGGCGAGGATTTGATTTTCTATGGAGGCGGCAGTAGAAACGCGCTCTCGCGCGCCAGTGTGGCTATGCATTTTGATATGGCTGATGACGCAAAGGGTAACCCTTCGCAAACGAAGGGTTACCCTTTGTTAGAATTTTCTGAAGCAGTCGTGGAACGCGAGGTAGATAAAAGCGGTGAAAATTCATATATATTAAACGGTAGAAAAATTCGCTTAACCGATATGGAAGAATTTTTAGCAAGGTCTCGTGTGGGCGATAGTTCTTTTAGAGTTATTTCGCAAGGCATGTCGGACAAGCTTTTAAACCTTTCACCTCAAGAGTTTAGGGGTTTTGTGGAAGAAGCTGCTGGTGTAAAAGAATATCAGGATAAACGTTATCAGGCCGATACCAAGTTAAAGCATGTGCGTGAGAACCTAGAAAAAGTTGGAGCGATTTTGGCCGAACTTAAACCTCAACTTAAGATTTTAAAAAGAGAAAAAGAGAAACTAGAGAAGAAAGAAGAATATTTGGCCCAGCTTAAGATAGCCGCGGTGAGTTGGTTGGGCTTGCGCCACAAAAGTATTCTGGTTTGGGAAAATAAAACATCGGAAAATAAGAAATCAATTAAACGATCTCTTAAACCGTTGGCCGAGGAAGTTAAAAAGCTAAGAGAGGATATTTTTTCATGGGATAAAAAAAATGCTTTAAATTCGGAGCTAGCTAGCCTAACTGCCGAAGTAAGAAAATTGGAGTATGAGGAGAATCAACTGGCTAGAGAAGTTATTTCGGCCGAAGGCAAAATAGGGTTGGAGGAGGAAAGAGAAAAACAGCGTTTACCGGTGAGTGTGGAGTATCTTAAAAGTGAAATAGGTAAACTGGTTAACAGGCTTAATGTTGATTTTAAAGGCACAGATGTGGAATCTTTACGCCATTTGATGGCCAGTGTGGCCGTGGCTTTACAGGATTTGTTAAAGGCCATAGAACAAGGCATTGACCCCGCTGGCCAAGCCAATACCATACCTTTGTTAAAACAGAGTTTGGAAAAATTATTAACGCAACAAGGCGAATTAAAACAGAAATTAGAGACAGTTTCTTTGGTTCGGGCCAGCAAAGAAAAGTTTTTAATTGACGAAAGAAAGGTTTCTTTAACCAAAGAAAAAATTTACCGAGAAAAAGAATCGGAACTTTACAATCTGGAAAATGCCTTACGGCAGATGGAGATAGAAGAAGAAAAATTAAAATTGCATCAAGCCAAATTCCAGCAGGATCTTACAGCTGTGGGTGTTGTAACCTTGGCCGATATTTTAAACACAGAATCTGTTCCAAAAGCCGTGTTGGCGTCGAGCCAAGTTGAATCGGAAGTAATTTTAGAGGACAGGGTTTTAAAATTAAAAAAGAAACTGGAGGAAGTGGGCGCTATAGATGAAAAAGTGATGCGGGAATACCGAGGGGTGAGCGAACGTTTTGATTTTTTAAACAAAGAATCGGAAGACTTAACCCAGACCCTAACTTCGTTGGATAATTTAGTTAAAAATTTGGAAAAACAAATTAGTGGAAAATATAAGGCGACTCTGGCCGAAATGAGCCATGTTTTCGGCGGGTATTTTAGATTGATTTTTGGAGGAGGCAAGGCGGTTTTGGCGGAAGCGAAATCGAAGAACCCCGCCCTTGAGAAAGATAAATTTCATTTGGCGTCAGACAATCTTTCTCAAGGGCGGGGAATTGAAGAAGATGATAATAACGGTGTGGAAATTAAGCTGGAGTTACCGGGCAAAAAAATTAAAAGTTTGAACACACTTTCGGGCGGGGAAAGAACGCTAACGTCAATTGCGCTTTTATTTGCCTTGGCCAGTATTCGCAAGCCGCCGGTGATGGTGCTAGACGAAATTGATGCGGCGCTCGACGAAGCCAACACCCAAAAATTTATGCGTTTGTTAAAAGAGCTGGCCCGCGACACGCAGTTTATAATTATCACCCACAACCGTGAAACCATGCGCGGCGCCGATGCTTTGTATGGCGTTTCCATGAAAGACGG
>CAYHXG010000075.1:0-3356 GCA_964360575.1 uncultured Candidatus Saccharibacteria bacterium
GAACGCGCCGCGCAAAACATAGAAAACTTAGGCGAAGATTTAAAGGACATATACAAAAAAGGCGGCACCAAGGCCCTAGAAGAAATTCAAGGTGTGGGCAAAAGCATGGCCGAGATGATAGAGGAATATATCAAATCGAACCGCATAAAAGAGTATCAAGCACTTAAGAAAAAAATACCGGTGGATGTTGAGGGTTTAACCAGCGTAGAGGGTATTGGCCCAAAGGGTGTATATAAGCTATATAAAAAATTAGGCATTAAAACTTTAGCTGATCTAGAAAAAGCGGCGAAGGCCGGCAAGATCAGGAATCTCGAGGGCTTTGGCCAAAAATCGGAAGAGAAAATTTTGAAGGGTTTAGAATTTGTAAAAAAACATGCCGGGCGGTATGTTCTGGGTTTTATGTTGCCCGAAATTTGCCAAATTGTTTCGCGTTTAGAAAAAAATCAGTACGTAGAAAAAGTTTTGTTATGTGGCTCGGCTCGCCGTATGCAAGAAACTATTGGCGATGTTGATATTTTAGTAACTTCTAAAAAACCTAAAGAGGTTATGAATATTTTTATTAACATGCCGGAAGTTGATCGAGTGGTGACTAAAGGCGAAACAAAAAGTGTGGTTAAACTAAAAAATGGTTTAGAAGTGGATTTACGCGTAGTGGCACCCGAAAGTTTTGGCGCGGCGGCGCAGTATTTTACCGGAGACAAAAATCATAATGTGGAGCTAAGAAAAATAGCCATAGAAAAAGGTTATAAGTTGAATGAGTATGGCCTATATAAAATTAAAAAATCAAATCTCAAAAATAAAAATTACAATTCAAAAATAAAAAATAAAGAAAGTCTTATTGCTGGGGAGTCGGAAGAGGATATATATCATGCTTTAGGCATGGATTTTATTCCTCCAGAAATTAGAACTATGAGTGGAGAAATCGAGGCGGCTCGAGATCATAAACTGCCCCAGTTGATAGAGTACGGCTCGCTCAAGGGCAATATGCAAACGCATACCGATTGGTCGGATGGTGAAGCTTCCTTGGAAAAAATGGCTGAAGCTGCTAGAGAAATGGGCTTAGAATATATTTTAATAACTGATCACACTCGGGGTCTGGCTATGACCGGCGGGGCTGATGAGAACAAAATGTTAAAGCAGATGGCCGAGATCGATAAGTTGAATAAAAAGTTACAGGTTACAGGTTACAGGTTTCAAGTTTTGAAAGGTGCCGAAGTTAATATTGGCAAGAATGGCGAACTCGATTTAGATGATAAAGTTTTAGCTAAAATGGATGTGGTGGGCGCAGCAGTGCACAGTCATTTTAATTTGCCGCGTTCGGAGCAAACCGCGCGAGTGGTAAGAGCCATAGAAAACCCCAATGTAGATATTATTTTTCATTTAACTGGCCGTTTAATAAACAAACGCGAAGCAATACAAATTGATTTTGAAGAAATATTGAAAACGGCTAAAAGAACAGGCACAATTTTAGAAATAGATGCTTACCCCGACCGTTTGGATATTAAGGATGATTTTATAAAAAGATGTGTAGAGACGGGTGTAAAAATGTCTATTGGCGCCGATGCCCATTCACCGGCGCATTACAAACATTTGGAACTAGGCATTGCCCAAGCTCGCCGTGGCTGGGCTACAAAGAGTAACATTATAAACGCTTGGTCGGTAGAAAAAATGTTGAAGTTTTTAAAGAAATAAATAACTTAAATTTCCAATCAAGTTAGTTATTAGTTGATAATAGTTTATGGTTCTAGTTATTTAGTTTAGGTTTTTTAGTTTTTTAAACCATTAAAACTTAAACTAATTAACCATAACTAGCAACCACTAACTAAAAACTATATGAATTTTAAAGAAAAAGTTTATAAATTTACGCAAAAAATTCCCAAGGGCAAAGTGGCTACATATAAATCAGTCGCCACGGCTATCGGTTTACCTCAAGCTAGCCGAGCTGTGGCCAATGCACTCGCCCAAAACTTTGACCCTAAAATTCCCTGCCATCGTATTGTTAGATCGGATGGCAAACTGGGCGGCTATAACCGCGGTGGTACAGCCGCCAAAGCAAAACTCTTTCGGAGCGAAGGAGTTTTGCTAAGAAAAGATAAAGTTAGCAGAGAATCTATTATCTAACTCTCTCTACAATTTTGGTGAATATTTCTGGATTGTTTTCGGCAATGTCAGCCAGGATTTTTCGATCCAATTCCACATTGGCTTTTTTGAGTGCATTTATAAATTTGCTATAAGAGATACCATTTTCTTTAGCGGCCGCGCCAATTTTTACTTGCCACAAAGTCCTAAAGTCACCCTTTTTCTTTTTGCGGTCGTAATACGATTTTGACCAAGCATGAAGCAGGGCTTCTTTGGCCGCGCGGTAATGGGTGTTGCGCGCCCACTTAAAGCCTTTGGCGTACTTTAGTAAATTTTTTCTGCGTTTGGAGGCGATTTTACCTCGTTTGACTCTTGCCATTTTTGCCTATAAGCCTTAGCGAGTAGCTGCAAAAATGAGCATCCCGCTCAAATTTTGCCTACACCCAAGCTAGATATTATATTTGAATCTCCCTCGCAAACTTTAGCAACCTGCGAGCACCGAATAGGTGCGACCCTTTATGGGCGAAGCGGGTTGCCGTGGGTTATTCCACAAAATCTGAGCGGGAGGGCATACCTTATTTATAAAACTGCGAATGGTATTTTTTCTAAAATATTTCTAACATCCGGTTTAGCTAAGCTTGATTGTTTACGGATACCCCTGATTCTGTTACCGGATTTTTTGGACCTAAAATGGTTTTGGTTAGGCGTTCTATGCAAAACCTTTCCGCGTTTGGTGACGCGGAATCTCTTTAAAATTGATTTATTGGTTTTGCTAGCCATAGTCTACTTATATATTATTACCGACCAACCCGAAGGTGTACTTACAGCGGAACCCTCTATTTTGTGTGGTTCGGTAACTTGTTTTTCAAACCCTCGCAGTTTCTCTCTAGCCAGATCCCGATGAGCTTTTTCTCGGCCGCGCAGGAATATTTCCAGCCTCACCTTGTCGCCTTTTTGTAAAAATTTACTCGCTTGCCCGGCCTTTACTTCTACGTCGTGAGCCGAGGTTTTAAGCCCTACTTTGATGGTTTTTAACTCCTGTTTCTTGTGAGCTGCTTTTATTTTTCGTTCGGCTTTTCTTTGGTGGTATTCAAATTTACCATAATCGAGGATTTTAGCAACTGGCGGATTGGCCGCTGGGTTAACTTCTATTAGGTCTAAACCGCGGGCCTGAGCTGCTTTTAAAGCCTCGCCCAAGCTTAAAACTCCCAAGCTTTTGCCGGTTTCGTCTATGACTATTAATTTTTCAGAACGAATTTGGTGATTAATGCGCAAGG
>CAYHXG010000076.1:0-3293 GCA_964360575.1 uncultured Candidatus Saccharibacteria bacterium
GTGCGCGCGCTAGGATTCGAACCTAGAACCCTCGAGGTATAAGCTCGATGCTCTGCCGTTGAGCTACGCGCGCCCTACCTAGTCACTTTAACCAAAAACCCCCGCCGACTCAAGCCTTGTAGAGCAACTTTGACAGTCGCCTCATTTATTAAACCTAAAGTGAGTGTAGTTAGTCTATAATGAGAACGCTGGTAAGCTCGGCCAGTATAGGCCCAATATCCAGCGACTAGGTTTAATGGTCAAAGTTGTCTTACGAGGCAAGTCGGCGGGGGTTAAAAATTCCACTTAGGCCGCTGATCCAGAAACCTGCAAACTTTTCATAAGTTCGCTAAATTCGGTTTGTTCTATGGTTTCTTTTTCTATAAGCACTGCCGCGATTTTATTTAAGGCGTTTCTTTTTTCCTTAACTATTTTAGCCGCGGTTTTGTAGGCACGATCTATAAACTTGGAAACCTCTTCGTCTATTTTAGCGGCCACAGTCTCGGAATAATTGCGATGTTCGGAAAGTTCTTTACCTAAAAAGACTAAGCGTTCGCGGTCGCCAAAAGTCATTGGGCCCATTTTTTCCGACATACCGTATTCGGTTACAATGCGCCTGGCTAAATCGGAGGCGGTTTTTAAATCGGAATGCGGGCCGGTGGTAACATCACCAAAAACCGTTTTTTCGGCAGCATAGCCGCCCAAAAGGGTGGCGAGCTCATCCATAAATTTAGCCTTGGAATAAAAATTTATTTCTTCACTGGGCAATTTTAAGGTGTAACCGCCGGCGCGGCCACGCGAAACAATAGAAATTTTATGCACCGAGTCGGCATGGGCTAAAGCCGAGGCCACTAAAGCGTGACCAGCTTCGTGAAAAGCCACAATCTCTTTTTCTTTGGGTGAATAAACTTTGCTTCGTCTTTCTGGGCCCAGCAAAACCTTTTCTATGGATTCGGTGAGTTCGGTTTGGGTTATTTCTTTTTGATTTTTACGTGCGGAAAGTATAGCAGCTTCGTTCATTAAATTGGCGAGGTCGGCTCCGCTAAAACCGGGCGTGCGTTCGGCAATTTTTCTTAAAGCCACATCTTTAGCCAAAGGTTTGCCGTTGGAATGGATTTTTAAAATATCCTCACGGTTTTTAATGTCGGGTTCATCAATAATAACTCGGCGGTCAAATCGTCCCGGTCGCAATAAAGCTGGATCCAAAATATCGGGTCGATTGGTGGCGGCTACTACAATAATATTGGTATCGCGTTCAAAGCCATCCATTTCCACCAGTATCTGGTTTAGAGTTTGTTCGCGCTCATCGTGACCTCCGCCTAAACCGGCGCCGCGATGACGGCCGACGGCGTCAATTTCGTCTATAAAAACAATGGCGGGAGCATGTTTTTTTGCGATTTTAAAAAGATCACGCACCCGCGAAGCACCCACGCCCACGAACATTTCCACAAACTCCGAGCCCGAAATATGAAAAAATGGCACACTGGCCTCGCCGGCTACGGCCCTGGCCAGCATGGTTTTACCGGTGCCGGGGGCACCAATTAAAATTACGCCGCGGGGAATTTTAGCTCCCATGGTTAAAAACTTGCCGGGACTTTTTAAAAATTCCACCACCTCTTTAAGTTCTTCTTTAGCTTCGACGACGCCGGCTACATCTTTAAAAGTTATTTTTTCCTTATTAGGATCGAAAACTTTAGCTTGAGCCGAGCCAAAATTAAAAGCTTGCATCTGGCCCGATTTGGCTTGGCGGAACATCAGCCAGAAAAAGAAAAGTATTAAAAGGAATGGCAAAATTATTGGCAGAAAGTTAGCTAGAAAATAAGCGAGGCCGCTTTCGGTTTTTACCTCAAGGTCTATTTTTTTGAGATTATTTTCAGATACCCCTAAATTTTTTAAACTATCCAAAAGCGAGCCCGAAGTTTCTTTATAGGCTACAGCTCTAGTATCGTCGAGAAAAGTTAGTTCTATTTTGTCGCCAGAAATCAAAGCCTTTTTTATTTGTTCCGTTTTGGCTTGGTTGGCTAGTTCCGAGAGAGAAATTATTTTTTCTTTTTGAAAAAAGCCCGAGGCGCCTGAAAACAAAGACACCAAAACCATGAAGATCACGAGAGCCAAAAATATGTTTTTTAATACATCCTTCATGGAAAAATCAAATATCAAATATCAAAAATAAAAAACAAGAAGTTCGTCCCGCAGGGGCTCATAAATTTTTATATTTTATTTTTAATCTTTTATTTAAGTAAACTACAGCCTAGCACAATATATTTTCTATGTCAACTCTGGGTGGAGTTGTTGGGGAGGTTGTTGAATTTGAGTTCAAATTCCGGTTGCAAAGCCAATTTGTATTCTTTGGGCTCTAGAGCCGATATCTTAAAGGGATAGGTTTTACCCAATTCCACTGCGGCTAGCATGTCTTTGTAGGTTTTAAATTCCGAAATATGTGCGAGGCCCTGAATTTCGGTGTCCAGCTTAACAAAGGCGCCAAAAGGGTTAAATTTTACCACTGTGCCATTTACACTATCGCCTTTTTTGTATTTTTTATCTACTTCGTCCCAGGGGTTCTGTTTTAAAGCTTTTAGCGAGAGCGAAATTTTATCGCCCTCCACAACAATAACCTTAGCTTGTATTTGGTCGCCGATTTTTAAAACATCACTTGGTTTTTCTACTAGCTGCCAGCCGATTTCCGAAATATGCACCAAACCCTCGATGCTGTCGAAAGTTACAAAAGCGCCAAAGTCCACCAAACCAGAAATTTCGCCCGCCACCAAATCGCCAACTTTATAGTTAGCCAGTTTACCCTCTACTTCTTTAGAGATTTTGGCTTTTTCGGAAAGAATTACCTTGCCGTTTTTTTGGTCGCAATCTATCACTTTAACCAGCAAAGTTTCGCCCACGAATTTTTTTAGAAGTTTTAAGATTTCTTCTTTATCGCCGCCTTCCACATGAGGATAGTTTTGGCTCGATAATTGGGAAACTGGCAAGAAAGCCGGCAGGCCGTTCACTTGCGCCACCAAACCGCCGCGATTGGCCGCTGTGATTTTTACCCCCAAAACCTCGCCGGTCTGTTTTAGGTTTTTGACTTCTTCCCAAGATTGATCCAGGGTGGCTTGCATCAACGACACTTCCACCAAGCCATCTTTGTTTTCGAGGTCGGTTATTTTAACACTCAAAACATCACCCTTTTTAATATCTTGCAGATTGGCGTTGGAATTTTCTAGTTCTGTTTTATACAAAATGCCAATCCTAAAACCGTTTAGATCTAGGTAGATTCTGTTTCGGCCCTTTTCTATGACCTGGCCCTGCAGAGTGTCGCC
>CAYHXG010000077.1:0-3269 GCA_964360575.1 uncultured Candidatus Saccharibacteria bacterium
AGCTCCAGCTGTTTTAATTTAGTTTCATGAAGCGCTTCCATTTATAGTGAGTTAAATCGAACTACTTGTAGTGAGTAAAATCGAACTACGCTCTAATTTTAGCAAAATAAAACCCCCAGCGCTAACGTGCGCTGGGGTCATAATATCAAGCTAAGTTCAGTATATAAAATTGGCTATTATTCTTTCGTCTTGGCCTTAATACGATGACCAAGAAATACTCCCCAACTACCAAACTTGGCAAAAACAATTGAAAACATGACTAACAGCATATAGGCATCAAACTGTGACGAGGTGAGATGCCATTTATGCATAATGACAAACTCTAGACCTTGAGACGTGTCATGGAAAGTGCCAACACCTCCAAACCCACCTACATAAAGAGAGCAGAGAGGCAGAGCAAAAACAATCCACGCCACTACAATCAGAAAACCACCTATTTGGATAAATGAACCCAACAAACTCAAAGTTTTCATCGACTTCGCTCCTTTTTAGTTAGAATGAACTGTTATATCTTTTTATGATAATACAATCATCCGATTGTATGCTTCTATTATACACCCGTAAACCTATCATTGTCAAGCCTACCCAAAACCGACTATTTAAGCTAACTTTACAATATGGCTTTTTAACCAATTTTCCAATTCAGATAAAATTAAATCCTTGCCCTGCGGCTTAGAATTAGATGTTTTGATAGCCATATCAACCAAATAATTTTCTATATCCTCCTTTTTTCCCTTTAACCAAAAATCGTTTATATATAGAAACATTAGCAAAGAGGCTGTAGCGATTCTTTTGTTTCCGTTTTTGAAAGGGTGATTTTTAATCAAACCATAATAAAGTATAGCTGCTTTTTCGGTTAAGGCAGGATACAACTCCCTGCCGCCAAAAGTTTGCTTGGGATTGTTTAAGGTCGAATCCAACAGAGATAGTTCGTGTTCACTGAATTGCGCAATCGGGTCATCCTTGGTATCAAAAAGTGCCACCGCAAGAGGATGGCACATTTCTTTCATAAGTTCTATATCTATGTAATTCACAAAATTAGGTCCGATCATATTCGGCCAATCTTTCAAAGACCTTGCTATAATCCTCCAAAATAACCTTTGCACCTTTGGCAACCTTCTTTTTAAGCTCATCTCTCCTAGAAGCTTCCTTTATAGCACCCCTTTTTTCTTTCATTTTTTTGACCAAATTTTTCATTTTCATAATATAACCCAACCGATGTATTTATGCAATTTTTGCTTTAAGCTGATCAATAACCTGTTTAGGATCAGCGCTATCAAATATGGCCGAGCCTACTACTGCGG
Source organism: uncultured Candidatus Saccharibacteria bacterium (assembly GCA_964360575.1). Taxonomy (GTDB): domain Bacteria; phylum Patescibacteriota; class Minisyncoccia; order JACQLN01; family JACQLN01; genus JACQLN01. The sequence continues at coordinate 1,305 of CAYHXG010000077.1, forward strand.
AATCCACGCCCAGTTCTTTTAGTTTAGATATATTTTCCAAATTGATACCCCCATCCACCTCTATTTTGATATCTGGATGCGCCGATTTTAAAGTTTTTATTTTTTCCAAAACCGATTCATTAAATTCCTGCCCTTGATAACCCGGGTTAACACTTAAAAACAGAACTCTATTTACAAAGGGTAACCCTTTGCTAGGCAAAGGGTTACCCTTTGTTGTAAAAAAATCCTCATACTTTTGCCACAGCGTCTCAACCTTAAAACCTAAAACAATTTCTTTACCCATGTTCAACATCAGATGTTGAACATCTTTTAAAGATTCAACCTGCACCACAAAACGGCTAGCCAAACTTTCTGACCATTTTGCAATTTCTGCCATAGGATCCGTCACCATCAAATGAACTTCTATTTTTGATTTAAAATTTAAACCCAAAAGATCGGCGGGGTTAGACCAAGTTTTAACCGGAGTAAAAACACCATCGGAAACATCGAGCTGGATCCACTCGCTTAGGCCGTCGATCAATTTAATTTTCTTTTCCACCTCCGGCCAAGTTTGTTCTAAAATTGCGGGGATAATCTCCATAGGTTTTAGAAATTAGGAAATTAGAAATTAGTCATATTATAAATAACCTAAAAACTTAACATCCTAATTCCTAACACCTTCCTCATACTTTTCTATCTTCTCCACCCTTCGCCTATATTTCTCCTCACCGCTAAACTTTGCCTGCAAAAACACTTTCAAAATCCTCTCGGCCAAACTAAAATCGGTTTGGTCGGCCGCCAAAGCTAAAACATTTAAATTGTCGTTCTCGCGGCCGTGCTGGGCAAACCATTCTGTGGTAGCTAAACCAGCTCGTATGTCTTTGACTTTGTTAGCCGCTACCACCATACCTAAACCCGATCCGCATATTATAACACCCGTACTCGTCCCGAGTTCTGTCGAGGGAGTTCCTAAACCTTTAGCCACCTCTTCGGCCACCTTAAAGGCAAAATCCGGATAATCATCCTCCGGATCAAATTTATGATTACCCAAATCTTTAAAAGGAATCCTAGCGGCAGTTAGATAACCTTTTAAATATTCCTTCAAATTATACCCGCGATGGTCGGAGCCGATATAGATCATAAAAGCTGTTTGAGGTTTAAAACATGCTTCAAGAGCGAGGCGCAGTAGCCCCATTCGTTGTCGTACCAAGCTATTACTTTAACCATATCACCGCCCACGACTTTGGTGTGGGTGAGATCGGCAATGGAGGCGTGAGGATTTTTTATAATATCTGATGAAACCAGAGGTTCATCGCTAACTGTAAAAATCCCCTGCCACTTGGGGTGTTTAGCCGCTTTTCGTAAAACATTATTAACTTCATCTACATCGGTTTTGCGGCCAACCACGCAAGTTAAATCGGCGAGCGAACCCGTAATAACCGGAACGCGAATAGCCACAGCTTCAAAACTGCCTTTAAGCCACGGTTGAGAAAGTATTACGGCATCGGCGGCACCGGTGTGAGAGGGCACAATGTTTTGCGCGGCCGCCCGGCCACGCAAAAAATCTTTTTTGGCCGGGCCATCTATTAAACCTTGGGTGGCTGTATAAGCGTGCACTGTATTAAGCATGGCTTTTTTAACGCCAATACTTTCTTGCAAAATATTTAACACTGGCACCGCGGCGTTAGTGGTACACGAAGCATCCGAAGTTATTTTAGATAAAACTTTTTTAAACTGCTCACTATTTGCCCCTGGCAGAAGGTGCGGTGTCTCGGCGTCGGCCGGTGCGGTTATAACCACTCTTTTAGCGCCCGCGGTTAAATGCGCCTCTGATTTTTGGTAAGAAGCAAAAACACCGCTCGATTCCACCACTACATCTATGTTTAGATCTTTCCAAGGCAGTTTGGCCGGGTCTTTTTCGTTGTAAACAAAAACAATCTGACTATCCACCACCAGCTGCCCCCGCCGAAATTCTACTGGCTTTTC
>CAYHXG010000078.1:0-3250 GCA_964360575.1 uncultured Candidatus Saccharibacteria bacterium
ATAGCCGCTTTCAGCATACCCAAAACCGAGCGGCGAAAAGCGTCGCCCGATTTTAGGGCCTCTTTAAAATCAGCAGTGATTTGTTCTTTTAAACTCATCGAAATAACCCGCTTTCTTTGTATATTCTGTCGTGATGATCAAAATCCAGCAGTCTTATTTCCGCTCCGTGAATTTCATAAATCAGCACGAACGAATCCACTTGCACTCTACGGTAATTTCTCAAAACATTTCTCAACGGTTTACCCAAAATTGGTTCTCGGGCTATCTTGTCAATTTGCTTCTCCAGTCTAGCTAACAAAACATTATCTTTGCTCTTTAGCCTTTTGAGTATCTCTTCAAGACGCGGCCCTAAAACAATTACATAGGACATTAAAGATTTTTGAGATGATTTTTAAATTCTTTCAAATTTAGAAACCGCTTACCACCGCCCTTATCCAAAATTTTAGATTGACTTTCCAGTCTCTTGACCACAGCCGGTTTAACCTCATCTTTTGACAATTCAAAAACAATCTCCTTTAAAGCGGAAACTTCGGATTCCATATCGTTTTGCTTTCTAAGCAACTTATTATAATTTTTTCTATCAAAGATTATTGAATTGGACATATCTGCTATTATAAACACAAACCCGACGTCTGGGGGTTATTTTATTGGTGTCATTCGGGTGTATTCGCATAAAGCGACGTGGTCGCCACGCGACTTTACGTCGTGTATTAGTGTCGCGTTACCTCTTCCGCTTTATTTTTGATAAATCAATCTTTTCACCCGGTTCAACTTCACCGAGCTTAGCCAGCTCCGCCCTCAAAGCCCGCAACCTTTCGCGGCGTAGAGCGCTATTTTTCTTCTTGAGTTTGTTTTTTGGCCGCACATGAAACATATTACGCCGCGCTTCTAATAAAACACCACTCTGCCTCACCTTTTTAGTGAAGCGTCGCAATAAATTTAAGCTTGATTCTTTATCTTTTTTCTTGAGTTCTATCATAGAGGTCTTATCGGTCCTGTTGGACCTATGGGTTTTACGGTAATTCCATCTTGCCCCCAGCCAGCAAATGCAAGTGGACATGATCTACAACTTGCCCACCATCTCGACCCACGTTAAAAACTAATTTATAACCGATTAAGCCACTTCTTTTAGCCACCGAAGCCGCTTTTTTAACCATATCGAGCACCAAACCCCACTCGTCCTCTGCCACCGCCGACACAGAATGAATGTGTTTTTTAGGCACAACCAACCAGTGTGTCTGGGCCTTGGGGTGAATATCCTTAAAAACTATCGTCGTCTCATCCTCGGCCACAACTTCGGATTCTACCTCATGCCGGCTAATTTTGCAAAAGATGCAGTTTTCCATAATTCTTTCAAGAACTTTACCACTATAAACCAAGTTTAGCAAGCACTATTTTTTCAATATTATACCCACTGCAATGATCCAAAATACCCAGATACGAATTGGCACTATTTGGCCCAATTTTCCTTAACAACCTTCTCTTGGTTCTCGTCCTCAACACCCTATGATTCGGCAAAACCACATAACCCAGAAAATCTACACCCTGCCTGTATTTGCGAGTAATAATTTTGTTTGGATGAAGGAATAATTTTAATTTATCTATTAAAAATTTGTTTACCCTTATAGCTAACTCGGATAAATGATTTTGATCCTTGCTTAAAATAACAAAATCGTCACAATATCGGATATAGTATTTTTCTTTTAATGTATGCTTAATAAATTGGTCTAGCTCGTTTAAATAAATATTGGCAAATAACTGACTAGTTACATTGCCTAGTGGCAAGCCTTCGGAGAAACTTTTGATAATTTTATCAATAAGCCAGATGGTATCTTCGTCTTTGATTTTTGTTTGAATTAGTTTAATTAAAATATCTTGATCTATGGAATCAAAGAACTTTTTAATATCGCATTTTAAAACAAAGATATTACGGCTATTGTTTTGACTCAATTTTCTGCAAAAATTTTCTAATCTGGTTACGGCTTTATGCGTGCCTTTGCCAACCCTGCATGAATAAGAATCATATATGAAATTTTTATCAAATAATGGGTATAAAACCCTAAAGACAGCTTGATGCAATACTCTGTCGCAAACTGTGGCTTTATGTATGTGCCTTAACTTGGGATCGGTTACATAGAAAGGGATATACAGGTTATGTTTGTATGTTTTGTTTTTTAATTCGTAATTGAATTGAAACAGATTATCTTCTAGGTTAAACTCAAATTCTTGAACGTCTAATCTTTTCCTTTTGCCTTTTTTAAATTCTCGCCAAGCTAAAAATAGGTTTTCTAAGCTAATAATCTTTTTAAAAATATGACAACCATTAAAGCCCCCCCCCGACAGCGTTAATGCGCCGATTATTCATAAGGTGTGTGGATTGTATAAATTATTTCACGAATGTCTAAAAATATTTCCGAAAACAGAACGATTTACCTTAGGACAAAAAACCGAAAATACCATTCTAGAAATTTTAGAACTAACACTTTCAGCTAGCTATTTGCCTAAATATAGAAAAATTGAGACTCTAAGAAAAGCCAGCGAAAAAGTTGATTTATTAAAATATCTTGTCCGCTTAGCCAACGATAACAAATCTATAAACATAAAAAAATATCTGCTAGTTGAAGAAAAAGTTTTAGAAATAGGCAGAATGCTGGGCGGCTGGATAAAATCAATCTAATAATTTAAAACACTCCGACCTGAATCGGAGTGTTTTTGAAACTACCAGAGGACGACCAGCTATGTTGCCGTTGCGATTACTTGACCAGTTGTAGTTGAAGTTGGCCAGACCACCGTTCTCACGATTGCCACCGTTAAGACAGTTAGAGTCCTCGAATTTTTGCCTTAAACCCTCTATTATCACCGAAAATTTAAATTTAAATTTTCTGAAATCCGCATCCCACGGATAGTTTTTTACTCGGCAGGTCTTAAAGTATTTTAAGGACACCCGATCTAGTTTAAAACAAGGAGTTTCGTTATTTCCCGCTTAAGGCAGGAAGGTAAATGCGAGAATAAACCTTAATCTATTCTTCATTAGCTCTACCCAAGGCTAATTTTAACAAATTTATTTATAGAAATAAAAATCCCCCGATGTTACTCGGGGGACAACCCTAGGGCCAAAGCCCAAGGGGAAAAGAACCTACTTTGCGAAACTCACCAGAGGACGACCAGCCATGCTGCCGACGCGAATACTTGACCAGCTGAAGTCGAAGCGGGCCAGACCACCGCGCCCACGAGCGCCACCGGGAAGACA
>CAYHXG010000079.1:0-3220 GCA_964360575.1 uncultured Candidatus Saccharibacteria bacterium
TATCCCATGTTTCGTTTGGAGACGCGTCAAGGCTGGCAGGTTTATTTGGTTGAAACGGACGACCAAAATATTCCCGATTCGCATCTGCCGGCCCGGGCTCGATCGTTGTTGGCCATGCCGAGACAGCTGGCTCATTATGAAAAGGTATCTTTCCCGGCGGTGGTCATGTCGGCCAGTGTGGATATTTCTTGGCTTAAAGGTCTTGAGGTAGCAGGATTCGGTATAGACGAAGCCGTAAAGAAGATCAGGTTGCGATTGGACGATAAGGGTGCTCGAGCCGAATCCGCGGTGGCTTTCGTTAGTCGCAGTGCTAGTTCAGCGGGATATACCATTCGGCGACCATTCTATGTGATTTTCTATAAGGACGGTCTTAATTTCCCGCCGTTCGTGGCTTTGGCCGCGCCCGACGTTTGGGTCAAGTCGGTCCAATAAAGTATCAAAAGAAAATCAAACACGCGACACTAAGTGTCGCGTGTTTTTCTTTAATTTGACCAGCCTTTTATATTTTGTTATCTTTAGTTTGGATAAATCAGGCAGTGAAATTTGGACTTGCTTCGCAAATGAAATTTGTCCAAATTCTACTGCCTGAAAAGGTCGCCATTTTTCAGAAATATAGAATAAGAAGCAATGGCTAAATTCGCAGATCAAGAGTTTGTAGAGTTTGTGGTTAAATCTTTGGTAAATGTACCGGATGAAGTTTCCACAGTTCGCACCGTTGATGAAATGGGCGTTCTCTTAACTCTCAAAGTTAATCCGGCCGATATGGGTGTAGTTATTGGCAAGCAAGGTGCCACGGCTCGGGCTTTAAGAACACTGCTTCGCATTGTGGGTGCAAAAAATAATGCGAGAGTGAACTTAAAAATAGAAGAGCCGGCCGGTAGCATGCATGCCTCAAGACCGGAAAAATCCCAGTCGGTGGATGAGGTGGTGGATGATCTCAAGTTGTAAGTTTTAGGTTTAGATCAAAACCCTCGATGAATGTCGGGGGTTTTGTGTTTTATAGGAGTAATCGCTAATATACAAATAGACGTATGTCCAAATTCATAATCAACGGCGGCAAAACTTTGTCGGGTGAGGTTAAAATAAGCGGATCAAAAAACGCCGCTTTGCCTTTGATTGCGGCGTCTATTCTTTTAAAAGAGACCAAACTTTCCAATGTGCCCCGCATAGACGATGTCGAGGCCATGCTTAACATTATTTCTTATCTGGGAGGAGAATATAAATGGTTAGGAGAAAACGAGCTTTTAATAAACACAGAAAATTTAAAATCAAAACCACTACCAGGTTCCGCTAGAAAACTACGAGCATCTATTTTATTTGTTGGCCCTCTTTTAGCGCGTTTTGGTGAGGCCGAATTACCTTACCCAGGTGGCGATATTATTGGTGCGAGACCTCTCGATACTCACATAAACGCTTTTAAGGAATTAGGCGTGGATGTGTTAGAAGAAAAGAATTTGTGTTTTAAGGTTAACAAATTGAACGGAGCCAGATTAGTTTTACAAGAACCTTCAGTTACTGCCACAGAAAATATTTTAATGCTGGCTGCGGGTATGGCTAACTATCAAGTAGAAATTAGGTTAGCTGCGGCCGAACCCCACGTTCAAAATTTATGCAATTTTTTGGTTTCAGCTGGTGTAAAAATTTCTGGAATTGGAACTACAACATTAAAAGTTTTGGGGCATAAGTATGTATTAGAAAAAGGTGAAATTTCTGTAATTTCCGACGATTTAGAAGTTAGTGCTTTTGCTGTTTTAGCAGCAGCCACTAAAAGTCATATAAAATTATTACCGGTTCAGTTTGAATACCTAGATTCTGTTTTAATGCAGTTAGAGAGAATGAATGTTAATTTTAAAAAGGGCGAGGGTTATTTAGAAATTTTACCGCCAACCTCGCATTACAAAGCGTTTAGAATACAATCGGGTTTGTACCCAAAATTAATTTGCGACCATTTACCTCCATTTGCGGTTTTAGCTACACAGGCGGAAGGTGCTAGTTTAGTACATGAATGGCTGTACGAGGCTCGCCAGAGCTATTTGCGAGAACTTATTAAGATGGGCGCTAATGCGGTTATAATGGACCCGCACCGGGCTTTAATAATTGGCCCCACGCCGCTTTTTGGCAAAGAAGTTACCAGTTTTGACATTCGCTCGGGTATGACCATGGTGGTGGCGGCTTTAGCGGCCAAGGGTGAGACTGTTATTTCTGGTGTGGAGCATATAGATAGAGGGTATGAGAAGTTAGAAGAAAGGCTTAGGCTAATTGGAGCGGACATAGCGAGGATAAATGACTAATTTCTAATAAGAAATTTTCAAGGTCTGACCTTAGGGATTCTAAAGGTCAGACCTTAAGGGTTTTATTGATTAGATATTAGTAATTAGAAATTTTTTAAATATGCGCTTCGACATTATTACTATCTTCCCAAAGATATTTGATTCATATTTTAACGAATCTATTTTGACACGGGCGCAGGAAAATAAACTTATAGAAATTAAAGTTCACAACTTACGTGACTACACCGAAGACAAGCACAAAACTGTAGATGATTCGCCTTATGGCGGCGGGCCTGGGATGGTTATGAAAGCCGATGTCATTGTTAAGGCAATTGAAAAAGTAGCAAGTAACAAGAAACAAGAAACAAGCAAAACTAAAGTTATTTTATTTTCTCCTGCTGGTAAAAAATTTGATAACAAAATGGCTGCTTCTTGGGCTAAAAAATATAATCACTTAATTTTGGTTCCAGCCAGATACGAAGGTATGGATGAAAGAGTAAAAAAAGTTTTTAAAGCCGAAGAAATATCGATCGGTCCTTATGTTTTAACGGGTGGGGAAGTCCCGGCTATGGTGGTGGTCGATGCTGTTTCTAGGCAGTTAAAAGGAGTGCTGGGTAAAGAAGAATCCTTAGAAGAAAAACGACATGGCATAGGTGTGCCCATGTATACTCGCCCAGAGGTTTTAGAGTATAAAGGGAAAAAATATAAAGTACCGCCAGTTTTGCTTTCTGGAAATCATAAAAAAATAGCCGAATGGAGAAATAAAAATAGTGCTAGTAAAGGATAGTTGACACCCATTTTTTAATCGGCTAGAATGGGGAGCACATATATAGGGCAACGCAGAATTTAAAAACACTTATATCCCATTTCGTCCGCCTGGGGTGGACTTCGCGGGACTAATGCATCTTCGAAAGTTTCTTGTATCAAGACCAGGAAATTTCCGAAGGTGT
>CAYHXG010000080.1:0-3188 GCA_964360575.1 uncultured Candidatus Saccharibacteria bacterium
TTTTTTTGGGCGGGCCAATTAACGATGCGGTGGCTAACACCGTTATCGCCCAGCTTTTATTTTTGGAAAGCCAGGACCCTAAAAAGGAAATAAAACTTTACATTAATAGCCCGGGCGGATCGGTGACGGCGGGCTTCGCCATTTACGACACCATGCAGTTTGTAAAGTGTGATGTCTCCACCATTTGCGTGGGCATGGCTGCTTCCATGGGCGCGGTGCTTTTGGCCGCGGGCAAAAAAGGCCGCCGATTTGTTTTGCCTAATAGTGAAGTAATGTTGCACCAGGTGATGGGCGGCGCCGAGGGGCAGGCTATAGAAATTGAAATTTCGGCGCGGCATATTATTAAAGTTAAAGACAGGTTAAACAAAATTTTAGCGCGCCACACTGGCAAGAGCCTGAAAGATATTGAACGAGACACCGACCGCGATTTTTTTATGTCGGCGGAGGAAGCCAAATCTTACGGATTGGTGGATGAAATAATTAACGGGGAAAAATAGTTTTAGTTCCTTCATTCAACACAAAGGGAGAAGATTATGGACGATCGCGACGAGGCTGGCGGCGGCATGGAAATAAAATACCGGCTCAAAAAGGATGGTCTCTTTTTAACGAATTCCGGACAATGGAATTTGGAGATTTTTGCCCGCGAAATGACCTACGGCGCGGCCGATTCAGAAAAAAAGAAGCATCCCGGTTCGGAGATAAAAGTAATCAGCCAGCTTCCAAAATCAGCCAGTGGTTTTTAGTGATTTAACGCCCAAAATAGCCATTTTGGGCGTTTTTTGGTGGTTTTAGCCGTGCCACTTGACAAACTATATGGATGGTGTATAATGGAGATATACAGATTTGGATTGCACACTCAAAAAAGGAGATATTCACGATGGAAAGAACGTACGACTACCCCGTATGGGGAACACAAGGTGGTGGCCTTGTGCGGGAAGTCAACGGCACCTATATCTTCATCGAGAAGCCGGACTGTCCTGGACTGGACGTCGATGATGAGATGCCTGCGGAGTGGGGTGTCTGGCCCGCCAACAGACTCGCTCAGTATGAGGCTCAGTATGAGATGGATAAAGACGATCCACCATCGTTGTTCTGATCAGTGACTCCTGGCGCACGAAAGGAGGGACTTATGTTGCTGGAGGATTTTAAAGTAGGAATAGTCGTGGCCGCTACTTCAGAGACCAATTTCCCCTGCTTCATTCCAGCAGGAACTCATGGTATTGTCTCCTCCATCAAGAGGAGGGATGATATCTATGTAGAGTTCGAGATTCCCGGAGGGAAAGTCTCCGAACCGATTCTGTGCCATCCGATTTTTCTCTGTCCTGTGTAATTATGGCCGCCGCCTCTATTATAAAGCAGGTGGCGTGTACGAAAGGAGGTGAGAGGAGTGCGAAGTAGTTGAGCTGGCGCAACCTGCCAGTTCCTCTCTTCTAAAAGAGAGGTTCCGGTAAAGCCCTTGGGCCGGGGCAGCCATCCGGGTAAATGCATGGGCAACGGAAAGTATCCAGGGTAGACCGCCGAAAAGGGTCACACACTGGAGGCGAGCGGAGGCTGTTCCGCAAGTACATTATTTGAAACAAACGTTTCACGAGGCGCTACGACTAAATCGTAGCGCCTTTTTAATTCCTTACAGGAAACCCCGCACGGAGTGCGGGGAGGAGGTCATTTATTAGATATTATAAAATCTTATCTTAACAATCTTTTTGCGATCGTGAATTGATTGTTAAGATTAAAAAGTGAAATGTTATTGCTTGTATAATATTGGCAGTAGACTTTTGCCGTCCATATCGCCGGGTGCGGCCAGGCCCAAAAGATCAAGAACAGTAGTAGCTACATCTTGCAAAATACCTTCAACCTCGGCCGCTTGGCCGGCGGGTCTCTCTTTTTTAAGAGAATTCATTATTAAATAAAAAGGCACGGGGTTTATGGTGTGTTCGGTGCTGATTTCACCGGTTAAAGAATTTAATTTGGCTTCGGCATTGCCATGGTCAGCAGTAATTATAAGTGCGCCATCAACTTCTAAAACCGCCTGCATTACTTTTCCCGTGGCCGAGTCAGCAGCTTCAATACCTTTTATGGTGGCGGCTAAATCGCCGGTGTGGCCGACCATATCGGCATTGGCTAAGTTGGCTAAGAGAAAATCATAGCCCCCGCTTTTTATAGCTGTAATCAAATTATCGGCGATCTCGCTAGTTTTCATTTCGGGTGCATCGTTAAAATGAACCACCGCCGCCGATTTTATTAGTTGACGTTCTTCGCCGGGAAAAGCCGTTTCCCGCCCGCCGTTAAAAAAGTAGGTAACGTGAGCATATTTTTCGGTCTCGGCGATTTTAAACTGTTTTTTGCCGTTCTCCGAAATTATTTGCGACAAAGTATATTTAAGTTCCAAAGGCGGAAAAATAACTTCTACCGGCAAACCGGTTTCGTAAGGAATTAAACTCGCAAAAAATACATTTTTTAAAATCGGCCGTGTAAATTCTTTAAAATCCGGCCCCGCGAAGGCTCGGGTTAGCTGTCTCGCCCTGTCTTCTCTAATATCAAAAAAAATCACAGCATCATTGTCTTTTACCAAACCCACCGCCTTGTTTTTTTCATCAATTAGAACCATTGGTTCCAAATAGTTGTCGTTTATATTTTTGGTATATTGATTTTTTATGGAGGAAACGAAATCTTTGGTTTTTTCACCTTCACCCTTGGCAATAAGATTATAAGCTTTTTCTATTCTGTCCCAGTGGCTGTCACGGTCCATGCTGTAAAAACGGCCAATCAAAGTAGCGATTTGGCCTATGCCCAGCCATTTTAATTTTTCATTTAAGTTTTGAATCAAAGTGGCAGCTTCCTTGGGTGGGCTGTCTTGACCATCGGTAAAGAGATGTAAAAAAACTTCTTTTATATTTTCATTCTTGGCTACCTCTATAAGGGCATACAAATGATCTATATACGAATGTACCGAGCCCGAACCTGCGAGGCCAATTATGTGCCAACGGGAATTATTTTCTTTAACATGTGTGGCCGCTTTTTTTAAAACTGGATTTTGAAAAAAAGTGCCGTTTTGAATGGCCAAAGTTATACGGGTTAAAGGTTGCTGCCAAATCTGCCCCGTGCCCATGGCGGTATGACCCACCTCGGAATTTCCGGGTTCACCCCACGGCAAGCCCACCGGCACGCCCGAGGCTTGCAGTAAAACC
>CAYHXG010000081.1:0-3168 GCA_964360575.1 uncultured Candidatus Saccharibacteria bacterium
AAATAAAAATGGCCGGTTTAAACCACTGGCATAAAATTTTTTCGACCTTACTGCTTGCCGATTGGACCAGTTATTATTTAGCCGAACTTTACGGCCTAGACCCGGAAAAAGTAACTTCCGTGGAATACTTTAAAAAGAAACTCGCCGGATTATAGATCGGAAAAGCACCGCCAACCGGCGGTGCTTTTATATTCGCCCAAAAACTAAGACTACATCGCCTGCCCGCCACCTTTGCCGCAGGTCTTACAGCTTTTGCCGTGAGAAAAAATTTCCACTACGGCCGAGAGACCCACTAAAATATAGATGACTCTAGCCACAGTGCCGTCCATACCGCCGAGCCAACGACTAATATCCCAACCTACTAGACCTACTAGCAACCAGTTGAGACCACCGACGACAAGAAGCAGGAAGACTATTGTGTGAAAAGCCTTCATATTGTTTACGAAATGCAAATAATTACCAATCTACGAAACAAAAAGTTTTGTAAACCGTAAAATCGCATCGTTTTTATTAATTATTTATATAAATAACTACCCCTCCATTATACCATAATTATCGCCCCAAGCCCGAAAGAACTATGTTTAGGGTCTTTAAGATTATGCCGACATCAAAAACCAGTGAGCGGTTTTTAAGATAGTAAAAATCGTAGGCCAGCTTCTCACGGGTATCTTCCACCGAAGAGCCATAGGTGTAGTTTATCTGGGCCCAGCCGGTTAAACCAGGTTTAACCAAATAGCGACGGTCGTAAAACGGAATTTCTTTAACCAAGAGATCATGAAACTCGGGTCGCTCGGCCCTGGGCCCCACAAAAGACATCTCGCCTTTTATAATATTTATAAGCTGAGGCAGTTCGTCTAGACGGGCTTTTCTTAAAAACTTACCTAGCCTTGTAATGCGCTTATCGTTGGCTATTGTCCATTGAGCACCACCGGCTTCGGCATCTGGGCGCATGGTTCTAAATTTAATAAGCTCAAAATTTCTGCCTTTTTGACCAACCCGTATCTGACGATAAAAAACCGCCCCTTTATCCTCCAGTTTTATTAAAACCGAAATCAGCACGCCTAAGCCAATAGCTAGTGGTAAAAGCATAAGAGCCGTTACAAAATCTAGGCTTCTCTTGGCGGTATCGTAAAAAGAACGCCGGCCGGTGGCAAAATTGCTTAAAAACCATAAGTGATCCACACCGGCTAAATCCACCTTGCGCCAAACCCGTTCGTTAAATTTAGTAAGACTAGTAACTTCAATATTATCAGCGAAATCGGCCAGGGAGGTTGTTAACGGTTCCGATTTAAAAAATTTGTCGTCTATAATAAACGCGCCAATACCCTGCTCGCTGATTAAGTTAGCAATACTCACTCTCTTGGGCGGGTTTAGTATTTCGGGTAAAAATTCGCTTGCGGCATGGGGTTCAAAAGCCTGCCGGGGGCCAATTAAAAAACCGACCTTGTAACCAATCTGGGGGTTCTGGTTTAGTTTTATGGATAACCTAGCACCCTCTTCGTCACCAGAAATAACAGCTGTTTTTACCAAAAGACGCTTTTTTAAAACTTGATTGATCTGCGAACGCCATAAAATAAAGAGGAACGAAAAAATGCCAAAGTAAATAAAAAGATTGGTCTTGGGCGCTATCTCTAAGGAATTGGAAAAGTAGAAAAATAAAACTGCTCCCAAGAAATTGACGGCGAACGACCGAGCCAGACTATTATAAAACTCCAGCGTGTTTTTGGCCGAAGTTATTTCATAAAGATTATGAATATAAAATACGAGGAGCCAAAGCAATATAAGCGGCGTAAAAGCTTGAACATGTAAATAAAATAAATCAGCGGTGGAATAGCTGGAACTAGGAGATCGTGACATCTGACCGTATCTTAAATAGACAGTTACAAGCAAAGCTAAATAGAGGAATAAAACATCCCCCAGCAAAATAATGAATTTTTTGGCTTGGACCGGCATATTACGACAGATAAATTTTCTTCAACTCTTTAATCCCGTCCTCAAGTTTAATCTGCGGCTTCCAGCCTAAAAGTTTTTTGGCCAAAGATATATCGGCCAAAGTCCTTTTGGGCTCCTGGCGCGATTTGATATAAACCACCGGACCACCAATGAGTCTGGCTACCGTATTTATACTGTGATCATTTCCACCGCCAATATTTATGACTTCCCCTTTACCTACCTTACTCGATCTCATCGCCAAAATATTAGCTCTAACAATATCATAAACACTCGTAAAATCGCGCGACTGCCGACCCGTACCTGTAACCGTCATGGGTTGGCCTTGCCGACGTTGGCCCAGAAATTTACCTATGGCCAAAGAATAAGCACCGGATGTGTGTAATCTAGGACCATAGGCGGTGAAATATCGCAGACAAACCGTTTCTAAATTATAGATCTTGCTAAAAATCCCGCATTTCAATTCTCCCATATATTTTTGCAAGCCATAGGGACTAAGAGGGTTTGCGGCAAAATTTTCTTTCAGTGGAAAAACTTTTTGTTCTCCGTATACGGATGAAGAAGAAGAGAAAATTAAACGTTTAACTTTGGCATCCCTTGCCGCCATAAGAACATTGAATGTGCCGCTGGTGTTTATATCGTGATAGGTTTTAGGATCTTGTATTGATGGTTGAACTCTAGCTAGAGCCGCCATATGAAAAACATACTTTGTTTTGTTAAAAACTGGTTTTATACTTTCTAGATTGCGAATATCGAGATTATGAAATTTAGCTGCTGGATTTAGATTCTCCTTTCTGCCAGTTGAGAGGTTATCAATTATGTGAACTTCAAAACCCAATTTAACCAATTCATCCGTCAAGTGAGAACCAATAAACCCCGCTCCTCCAGTTACGATAATCTTACTATGTTTGTTATCCATAATATTATAAAATTAAACACTCATTATCATATTTCCCAATAAACAAAGAAGGGGCGGGGTAACAATTACTTTATCTTTAATATTTGACATTGCTCTTTTATTAGACTGATAATATAACACTTTAATGTTAACAAGGGGTAACTAAAAACTCCATCCTGGGCGGTAGCCGAAGGATGGAGTTTTCTAGATTTGACTGGGGAACTGCATTACTTCTTCAACAATGCCTCTATCTGGGCCTGAATAACCTTGATTTGATCCTCTATCTGCGACGTGCTAGCTGGAGCTGGACTCACAACAGG
>CAYHXG010000082.1:0-3135 GCA_964360575.1 uncultured Candidatus Saccharibacteria bacterium
CAGTTCAACCCCCCCTACCAATAAAAAGCCCCGGCGGATTTTCCCGACGGGGGAGATCAAATTAACCTGCCTACTTTTTCGCCGGCAGATTTTCTTTATAAGGTACTGATCATCATCGCCTCTTGCTATCAGAAACATAGTAAGTTGTATTCCCTGTGATTTTATTCCCTGTTTCCTTGTCTACATACCACCCTCCTTCACCTTTGCATACCCTACATATGCCAGGTGCATATCTGTCATACCCTGACCCCAAAACACCCTGCAGTCTCCACAATCACAACGCGTCCTACCCTCACAGTGGCTACATCTGTTCCATTCTTTTGCCATCTCTAATTCTCCTTTGCTTGATTGTTATGTGTACTGTTAAAATCTAGACCATTATGGTTCCTAACAGTTTTTAAGGTGCTCGGAGAATTTCTGGTTCCAAGCCATTGAAACGTATCGCCAAGAAATCCCCGTCGGAAACGTCAGATATAGTCGCTCTAGCTTCCATGTAAAGATTTTTACCCTGTAAAATATTGACTACTGGAAGATGATACCCACTATAATCTACGTTATAGGATTTAGTCAACAGAGAAAATTCTGGATCTGAATACACCCTCATTTCCAGATTCGTCAGGCTCACACCTTGTACGGCAGAACCTTCACCATCTGTAAACAATACTCCTCGCTGTCCCCTGGCTACAGCTTTAAATCTGTATATGGCTAAATTTTCCGTTCCCGACAAAATATTGGTCGGTATCTCAAGCTTTTCCAAGATAACATCAGACGATTTAGAATAAATAATCCTGGCTGGCCCGCCCACATACAAAACCAACGCATCGACACGTGGATTTATCGGCACACCACTCCATTCATAGATAACACTCTCACCCTTGAAAGAGCGAAGCAAACGTATAGAATAGTACCCATCTTTGTCTATTTCTCTAGGGAAAAAACTACGGCCATTTACAATACCTCCACCATACTTCCATGTCAAAAATCTGTCACGGCTATATTGGAGTGTGTAGTAACCTACAGTGTCATTAACAGTTTCATTACTGGTTATAGAATTGCCCTCGCTATCAAAAACAGCAACATACTGTAAAGATGATATCGGATAATGCGGCTGATCAACCAAACCGCCCGCTTTCCTTTGTGACACCACCAACTTGCCCGCTGGTGAGTTGGATAATTCAGCCTTGATACTACCCCAGCTGGCGCTTTCGGTTTCGGCCAGCAGTTGATTGGCCGGCAGATAGACGAAAATCATGAGGATAAAAGATACTCGGCACAGCATAACGCACCTCCATGGGTGATAGGGTTTGATTGGATTATTGAATTATTTAGTTTTCAAAGACCTTAAAACCACGCTAAAATAGCGTGGTTTTAAGGTATCATGAGTAAATTATAAAGTCAAATCAATCCATTTTCTTTCCCGATCCAACCATCCGCCGCAATGTCACGCTATCCTTAATGGTAACCATATCTTCCGATAATTCTCCCACTGTCTCAAAAGTGGCATCCAATTTCTTTTTCATCCCTGCCTGATTCTCGGCCAGCAGATCAACTTTATGATCCACAGCTTCAATTTTAACACCAAGCGCTCTGATTTCTTTCTTTAAGTCATTCTTAATCCTCGCTCCCATCTTACTAAATTTATCAATCAGTCTAGTTTCAATTCCAGCCCCAACTTTATTAAATTTATCAGTAAGTCTAGTTTCAATTCCAGCCCCTATCTGGCGCATCTCTTTTATAACATCCTGACCACTCAAATTTTTAGACCTAGTATTTTTGGTCACAAAAAATAATTATCTAATTGTATTTCTCGGAGCAGAAACTTTATTTTTTAAACCGATGGCGCTTGCGCTAACAACTCCTGTGGCGTTAGCTCCATTAAAGTCTACGGCTATTGTCTTATTTTTTAAATTCTGACAAGCCGAATCACCAGATATTTCAGGTGTTATATACAATTTTTTGCTTCCATCTTTTGGCACAACAAATTGCTGATTTAGATTTATTGTCACTTCGCCCGTGCTATAACTCATACCACCGTTGCTAAAAACACCCTCACCCAAGACATTGGCTAAGCTATCGGAAACAGAAACCTTCTTAACTACAGTAGCACCGGCAGACCCGCCAACTTTAAAATTTATACTATTTATTCTTATATCCTCGTATTTTGCAGAAAACTTTAAACCCGACATGGGCATACTGCTTCCACAACTTACGTTTCTGGCTTTAGAAGAAACAGAATCAAAAGCTACTCCCAAATCGCCGGCATTACGGATAGTGGCATTATGATTTTTTGCATTAGCAACTTTTACCGCAAATATAACTCCGGTATCATCTTTCACCACCATGCTATCCGCCTTACCCTTTATGCCCCAAGCAAAAGTAGAGCCGACAGCAGATTTAGGATTTGTGGCTACATCGCAGTTTAGAGGCAAACTCGATTTTACACCCTTGGCCAAAACAAGGTTGCGAACAATAAATTCCTTGCTGGTTGAGCTCACTAGCGAGCTTTCTAGGGCGGCTCCACCCAAACGGCAATTTATTAAATCATCCGGGCTTGCGTTTTTAGAAAAACTAAGAGTTAACTTCATCATCTCCACGGTCAAACTTTTATCCGATTTACTTGTGTCTAAAACATAATTAGCAAGTGTAACATCCCTACTCGCGGCTAAAATAGTTTGAGCTTTTGGGGTTGAGCCAATAGACACGCTTAAACTAGAACCTGTTTTAGCTTTACGTTCTGCGGTACCACCGACTTTTTGAGTTGTAGTGGCCAGTGCGGCTAAGTAATCACTGCCAACCGAAACCACCCCGCTTAATCGGCTATTAATGACACTACCCAAATCGGCCATTGAACCGTTGCTATAGGCCGCGTAACCCAACGAGGCTGTGACAGCCAGCGCCAGAGCGGTGAAAAGTATTTTTTTGTCCATGAGATTAGTTATTATTAGTTATTAGTAGTAATAATATCACAAAGTTATCACCTTGATCTAAAACCGGCCTTGCTGGCGGCGCGCTGGCCGGGCTTGGCATAGCTTCGCCTAGTGGAACCAAAATCTTTACCCGAGGCTAATTTCTTTCGGGCTTGATGTTCCAACTTCTTTACTTGATCCAAAACCTCGGCAGCGTGGCCACTGGTTT
>CAYHXG010000083.1:0-3052 GCA_964360575.1 uncultured Candidatus Saccharibacteria bacterium
CCAAAAGATGCAAGAATTGGAAAAAGTTTATGGTGAAAGAAAAAAATTAAAATATATTGGCCCGGTACCGCCTTATAATTTTGTTGAAGTGGTGGTGACTTGGTAAAAAATAATTATGGCATTAACTAAATTATTAAATAAATCTTTACAGTTTATTATGTTTGGCGGCAAAGGCGGCGTTGGTAAAACAACTATGGCCGTGGCAACTGCCTTAGAACTTGCTAAAGAAAACAAGATTTTAATTTTTACGACAGACCCAGCCCCGTCGCTTGCAGATAGTTTCGGTCAAGCAATTGGCAATGAGCCCACCGCTGTTGTAGGTACAAATAACCTCTTTGCCATGGAATTAGATGCCAAGAAAGTCTTGGAAGAATTTAAAGAGGAATATGGTAAAGAAATCTTAGACATACTGCAACAAGGCACGTATTTAGCAAATAGAGAAACAGAAGATTTATTTCGTCTCGATATTCCAGGACTGGACGAAGTGATGAGTTTAAAGAAGATAATGGACTTTATGGAGAGTTCAGACTATCAGCAATACATTGTTGATACTGCGCCGACCGGTCATACATTGAGACTGCTCATGTTGCCGGAACTTTTAGATAATTGGATAAAGTTTTTAGCCAGTCTTCGCTGGAAGTATCACGCAATGGTAAAACAATTTGCCGGCGAAAAGCGAATCGAGAAAGCTGATGAGTTTCTTCTGGAAATGAAAAAAACAGTGAAGAAAGTAAGAGAACTCTTGCAAAATCCCGAGAAAACAGAGTTCGTGGTGGTCACTATTGCCGAAAGAATGGGAGTTTCCGAGACGGAGGATTTAATAAGAAGTCTTGAGCAAATGCATATCCCTTCTAGGCATATTATTATCAATAACATCTTTCCGCAAGAAGAGTCTGGTTTCGCCAAGGTGAAAAGAAAAACCCAGGAAAGATACATCCGTGAAATTAAGGTGAAATTTAGCACGCGTATTATCACAGAAGTTGCTTTGCAGCCAAGCGAAATCCAGGGCATCGACAGCCTGCGAAAGTTAGGAAAACAGCTGTTTTAATATGTTATTAATTGACGATTTATTGATCGGGTTGCCTGCAAAAGGTTTAGTAAGCGTATTTAAGAAAATTAACGAAATGGCCGAAGCGGAATTGACCGATGAATCAAAAATAAAGGAAGAGTTACTGCGATTACAAACGATGTATGAAATAGATCAAATTGGCGAAATTGAGTATCAAAAAAAAGAAACAGAGTTATTAGAAAGACTAAATGCCGCCAGAGAAGCAAAAAGCGACAAATTACAATCTTGAAAGGAGGTGAAAAATTATGATTTCTAAAATCAAAGACATAGTGAAAAAATTCTTGAAAGAAACCATTGGAGCTGAAGCAGTAAAAATAATTACGATTGAAAAGGCTGGTGATGGCTGGGTTGCCGAGGCCGAAGTGGTAGAAATGAACCAATTCTTAGCTTCAGTTAAGCCGGAATATCGAGTGTTTGAAAAAGAGCATTACATTATCAAGCTGGATGCTAATCTTGAAGTTTCTTCCTATAAACAGGGGAGAATTGGCGAGGAAAAAGAGGAGGAGGTCTAAAAACAATGATATCAAAGCAAGGGCTCTATGCCTATGGGCTAGTCGGCAAGGGCCCCAAACAACTTAGTATTTTGGGAATTGATAAGAAGAACAAGGTCTACTCCGTGGAAGGGAGGGGTATATGTGTTTGCGTTAGCGAAATTGATACTGACGAATTTCAGGATGAAATTAAAAAATTGCTTTCCAAACTAACAAATCCGCCAGCTGGCGGACCGAATGAAGCCGAAGAAATATTAAGAGGCCACGAGGATGTGCTTGACGCCCTTATGAAACTGACCACGGTTGTTCCCTTCAAATTCGGCACGATCTTAAAAGATGAAAAAGCCGCCTCAAAGATGTTGCGGGATAATGAAGAAAAATTTAAAAAGCTCCTTTCAAAATTTACCGGAAGAGAGGAGTGGGGACTTAAAGTTTATGCCGGACCAGAACCCAAAAAGCTAGAAATGAAAAGAGGAAAATTATCCAGGGGGACAGCCTATTTATTAGGAAGAAAAATGGAAGAAGAATCAAAAAACGATGCGGCGGCAAAGCTTGCCAAAACCGCCGAGGCCATTTTTCAGGAGGCCGGGGAAGATGCTTATGAAGCTAAACTAAACAAGACCTTGCCGCAAAAATTAACCGGCAGAAATAAAGAGATGATACTCAATACCGCCTATTTAATCGAAAAGGAAAAAGTGGCCCGTTTTTGTAAACAAGTAAAAAAATTAGTAGAGAAATATAAGTCCGCGGGAATAGAAATTGAGCTTTCCGGCCCGTGGCCGCCATACAGTTTTACATAAAAAAAATAATGAAACACCCAAAAATCAAAACCAGCGATCAGATAGTCAGGAATCAGCACTTTACCATTCTTGAGCTTTTGGACAGGCTTTTGGACAAAGGAGTGGTGGTGAAAGGAGAAGTGCTTCTTTCGGTAGCCGATATTGATCTTGTCTATCTTAATTTGGGCCTTCTACTCTCTTCGGTCAAGACGGTTGAGAAAGCGGCAAAAAAAGGTGGCAACGGAAAGACAGAATTGATTTTTTGGCAAACTGCCATTCAAGGGAAAAATGATTTAGCGACAATACCAGAAGCCCCAGAAGAGGACATAAGTAAAGGCGGTAGCATTGATTACGGACTGAACCAGGTTTTTGAGCCAAAAGCTAATATTGATCCTAAAAATGTAGAAAAGGGATTGATCAAACTCGTTTTGACTTTAGTTGAATTGATACGGAAACTTATGGAGAAACAAGCAGTCCGACGAATGGAGGGTGGATTTCTGACCGCGGGAGAGATTGAGCGAATGGGAACCGCCTTTTTGCTTTTGGACAAAAAGATGGAAGAGCTAAAAAAGCACTTCGCTTTGAAAGATGAAGACTTAAACTTAGATCTGGGTCCTTTAGGAGAACTTATATGAATCATTCAAATTATCAAATAAATTTATAGAAAGGAGGTATTTATGGCAGAACAAGTTACAAGTTTGCAAGCAACGACC
>CAYHXG010000084.1:0-3030 GCA_964360575.1 uncultured Candidatus Saccharibacteria bacterium
AAATGGTACACGCTTTTTTCCCAAAGAACATAGCTTGTTAAGTTGGAACTCTGGCCCATGATTAAATATTCAATTATTATTCCAGTTTTTAATGAAGAGGCTGTCTTATGGAAGTTGCATGAAGAACTTTTAAAGAATTTTGAAAAACTGGATGGGGATTGTGAATTTATTTTGGTAAATGATGGCAGCTGGGACCGTACTGCGATTATTTTAGATGAATTTTCGAGCCGGGACAGCCGTTTCAAAGCCATTCACTTTTCGCGCAATTTTGGTCACCAGCCTGCCTTGGCGGCCGGTTTTGATCATGCTTCGGGAGAAGCAATTATTACTATGGATGCTGACCTACAGGATCCCCCGGAAGTGGTTTTTGAGTTTATTGAAAAATGGAAAAAAGGATATGACGTGGTCTATGGAATTAGAACCAAAAGAAAAGAATGGTTTGGTAAACGTTTGGCTTATTGGTCTTTTTATCGCCTGTTAAGATGGATGTCTTCTTTTGATGTACCCTTTGATGCCGGGGACTTTTCTCTTATGGACAAAAGAGTGGTAGAAGCAGTGAGATCATTTCCCGAAAAGACGCTTTTTATTAGAGGATTCAGATCTTGGGTTGGTTTTAAACAGTGTGGCGTGATGTATGCTCGGAGGGGTAGGTTTGCTGGTACCACCAAATATTCTTTAAGAAAATTATTCAAATTGGCTTCGGATGGAATTTTTTCTTTTTCTTTTATGCCTATAAAACTAATCAGATTGGTTGGTGTTGTTGTAATTGGTTTATCTATAATTGGTGGCATATTTTTATTTTATTTAGTGGAGTTGGGAAACGTATATAAAAATTGGCTTCTGCCGTCGATATTTTTTGTGGGAGGTATTAATTTGATGGCGTTGGCTATTTTGGGGGAGTACATTAGTAGAATTTATGAAGAAGTCAGAGGCCGACCGATTTATATTATCAGGAATAAAACAGGTTTTTAAAATTTTGAGATATGATAAAAAAATTTAAATGGCCTATTATAATTTTTATCGTCGCTTTAGCGGCCAGGCTTTTAGTTTTTATTTTACTACTTAGTTCTGGGGACGAGAGGGCGATAGTTACGGGAGACGGGGCCAAATACATTAGGTTGGCTGAGAGTTTGGCTAACGGTCTTGGTTACAGTGATGATGAGGGTTTTGGCCGAAGACCCGAAGCTTATCGTCCACCTGGCTACCCCTTATATTTGTCCTTTTTTCTTTATAGAGGGTTACCTCTTGAGGTGGCTTCACTAGTGCAAATAATAATTTCTGCTCTTATACCGGTGACACTTTTCTTATTCGCTGCTAACTTGAAAGATATTTCTCCGTGGACTGTCAGGCTAGCTGGTTTTTTTGCAGCTATTGAACCTCTGCAGGTTTGGTATAGTGTGGTTTTGGTGGCCGATGTATTTTTCTCTCTTTTGCTTTTGGGGGCGTTATTATTGCTATTAAACTGGCTTAACTCTCAAAAAGTGGTTTCAGTGTTGATAGCCGGAGCCTTACTGGGTCTTGCCGGTTATTTTCGGCCGGTGGGGTTATATCTTTCTATATTTTTGGCGATGAGTTTTATTCTTTATTTTTTACTTAAAAAAACTTTTTCTCGACAGAAATTTTTGCATCTAGTATTTTTTATTTTGGCGACTTGGGTTGTAGTCATTCCTTGGCAAATTAATAATTTTTATGTCTGGGGAACTTTTTCTTTCTCCTCATTGGGTGTTTCTAACTTTTATGATTTTGCGGCACCGGCCATTCTTTCAATTGAGCAAAATCGTCCATTTGATGATGTAAACACTGAATTAAGAGACCGGTTTAAAAAAGAAGCGCCGGATCCTCTATATGTAGAAAGTTTCAAAAATGAGGATTATATCCTCACCCAGGTTTTTAATTTAATTAAAAAATATCCTTGGTCTTACGTGAAGGGGTATTTTTTGGGTGTTAATACTCTTCTATTTTCGGGGAACTATCATTTTATGCTTCAACGTTACAATGTTATTGAAGCGCCGAAAGATAACTTGTCTTATTCTTTAATTCTAGCCCAGGAGGGTTTTTTGGCTCTGGTTAAAAAAATATTAGAAACTGTCAATACCCCGTATGGTTTTGTTGCCCTGTCTGGGAAAATAGGCTGGGTTATTTTAACTTCAGGGGCGATTATGGAAGCTCTACGGCGTCGGAAAGAATCTTTAGGGTTTTTCTTTTTGGTTATCCTTGCTTATTTTATTTTAGCTAACATTCCCATGGCACTTTCCATTGAGGGGCGTCATCGTTATGCATTAAATCCCTTAATTTTCTTACTTTTCTTGAGTTTGTATCACCGAATTTTTTCCGGAAGGGTAAGTTTATCTAAACGACTCGATTCAAAACTATCTTCGTAACTGTTTTTCAGAGAATCGAACTCCTCACAAACACATATAACTCAATCGGGTGGCAAAGGAGAATAATTTTGATAAGTTTATGAACTATAAAGTAAAAACATGTCGGGTAGGGGTAAAATCCCACTCTATGTTATATAAGCATTATCTTCCTGAAATGAGAAAAAAAGAGGGAATCATTGTTTTTGTAGGAGGCGGAGGTCATACAATGAAAATCTGGGAAGAAACCCCAGATGGTCAAAAAGGTTGGGCGCGCATTTTTGCAGAAAAAGGTAGGGAATTGATTACGGTCGACTGGGTTTGCGGCTCTCCCAATGCTTACCAGTGTTCAACAGAGGAATTGTGTACTCTGACGCAGAGAGAAAATATGGATCTGATTAGGCAAGTGATTATGGAAGAAGTTGGGAATGAAAGAAAGGTAATCTTTTTTGGATGGAGCATGGGTGGACCCCAAGTTTTTGTGTTGGCAGCTGATTTTCTGTCACAGAGAATCTCGGCCATTTTGGGTTATGCAGCCACAGGCCCCCTCAACTACTATTATCCTACGGCGACTGATTCTTCCTTGCCCATGGATTTAAATTCACCTTATCTTATACCTCGGGCCACGATAGATATAATATGTGATTCGCCCTTATTTCCCCAAGAGCATAAA
>CAYHXG010000085.1:0-2872 GCA_964360575.1 uncultured Candidatus Saccharibacteria bacterium
GGAACTGGATCGGTCGCAGCGATGGTGCTTCAATCCGTTTTCCGCTAGTAGGTATTCCTGGTCAAAAAGACAAAAAATATTATGTAGAGGTATTTACCACCAGACCCGACACTATTTTCGGCGCCACTTTTGTGGCGGTTTCTCCTGAACTGGCCAAGTTTTGGCTGGATATCGGCTGGCAAGCATCTAAAGAAGTTAAAGAATATATTGCCAAGGTAATTTCAAAGAGGGGAGCTCGCGATCAAGGTCAAGACAAAGAAAAGACCGGTATTTTTTCGGATATTTCGGCCATTAACCCGGCTAACAATAAAAAAATTCCTGTTTGGATTTCGGATTATGTTTTAGCAGGCTACGGCACCGGCGCCATTATGGCTGTACCAGCTCATGATGAAAGAGATATGGATTTTGCCAAAAAATTTAATTTACCAATAAGCAATACATCTCTTGTTTCGATCGAAGAAGGGATAAAAAAAAGCGGAGGTAAAAAAGCTACTCAATTCAGGCTTCGTGATTGGTTGATTTCGCGTCAGCGTTATTGGGGTGCGCCTATCCCAATGATCTATTGTGATAAATGCGCCCGTTCGACAAACTCAGGGCAGGGTTGGCAGCCGGTGCCGGAAAAAGATTTGCCAGTTAAATTGCCTTACATAAAAAATTTCCGCCCCACAGGTACGGATAAATCGCCTCTCGCGGCCGACGAGAAATTTTGTAAAGTTAAATGCCCTAAATGCGGGGGAACAGCGCGGCGTGAAACCGATGTAGCGGATACTTTTTTAGATTCGGCTTGGTATTACCTCGGATATCTAATGAAATCTCAAATCTCAAATCTCAAATCTGCCCGTCAGGCGGGAGGGTCTAGAAAATTTAATTTTGATGGGGGTCTGGTTAAAAAATGGTGTCCGGTGGATATGTATATTGGCGGGGCGGAGCATTCGGTTTTGCATCTGTTGTATGTGCGTTTTTTAGCTATGGTTTTTAAAGATTTACGTTTAACTAATTTTGACGAACCTTTTAAAAAATTCCGTGCGCACGGTTTGTTAATAAAAGATGGTGCCAAGATGTCTAAGTCTAAAGGCAACGTGGTTAATCCCGATGAATATATTAAAAATTACGGCGCCGATGCTTTACGCATGTATTTAATGTTTTTAGGACCGTTTGATCAGGGAGGAGATTTTAGGGATTCTGGGATAAAAGGGATAACCAGATTCTTAGAAAGAATCTGGAAAATTTCTAATTCCCAATTTCTAATTTCTAAACAAAATCCAAATTCAAAAATCCAAAAAGAAGTCCACAAAACTATCAAAAAGGTTACAGAGGATATAGAAAATCTGAGTTATAACACCGCTATTTCAGCTTTAATGATTTTGCTAAACGAGTTTGAAGCTAGTAAAAGCTCAATCGCGCGGTCCGAATGGGAAGTTTTTGTTAGACTTTTAGCGCCTTTCGCGCCGCATATGGCCGAAGAAATTTGGCAACAATTACGCGGATCAACGCGGAAGATTACGCGGATCAACGCGGAAAAAAATCGGCGTGTGTTCGCGTCTGTTCAGCGTGGGTCGGCGTTTGAGTCAGTCCATTTAGCACCATGGCCCGAGTTCGACCCAAGATTGGTTAAAGACAAAGAAATAGACATAGTTGTGCAGGTTAACGCTAGAATGCGGGCGGTTATTAAGTTGCCAGTTGGAGCCAGCGAGAAGGAAGTTGAGCGCGCGGCTAGGTCTAATAGCCAAGTGTCCAAACATTTTTCCGGTTCTATAAAAAGGGTGGTTTTTGTTAAAGATAAATTTATAAACTTTGTTATATAGCGACACCAATATACTAATACATTCGAATGACGCGAATGAGTTATTTGTAAATTAGTGTGTCATTAGTAATTAGTGTCGCTGGTATGAAAGTATTAGATATCCGCAATAACTTTTCTCCGGAACTGGCCTCCAAAGAAGCGGCTTTAGCTTTGCTGAAGGGGCGGGTGGTGGTTTACCCCACCGACACTCTCTATGGACTGGGTGTCAATGTTTTTGACACGGAGGCTGTGCGGAAAATTTTTGCCCTAAAGAAACGTTCGCAGAAAAAACCGCTGCCGGTTATGGTTAGTTCCATAAGCATGGCCAAGGCTCTCGCGGTTATAGATAAACCGCGAGAAAAAATACTTAAAAATTTTTGGCCCGGGCCGTTTACTTTTATCTTAAAGAAAAAACCGGTGGTTTCTTTTTTGGTTACCGCTGGTCGAAACTCTATAGCCTTGCGAATTCCCGATCATTATTTTTGCCAAAGTGTTATGGCTGATTTTGAAGGACCAATCACGGCCACTTCGGCTAATATTTCTGGCGAAGAGACATCAAACGACCCTCGAGAAATAATGGAGCGATTCAACAGAGAAAACATAAGGCCGGATCTAATGATTGATGGCGGGGTTTTGCCGGAATCCGACCCATCTACCATAATAGACTTAACCACCGATAACCCCAGAATATTGCGTATTAATCCAACCAACAAGGTCAATCTTCTAAATATTTTAGAAGCAATGCAGGTTAAATAAAACAAAATGGATTCAAACATATTCAAGTTTTTAAAAGAAGAAGTTAAACGCCAAAACGAAACTATAAATTTAATACCTTCGGAAAATTTAGTTTCGAAGAATGTTTTGTGGGCGCTGGGCTCGGTTTTAACCAATAAATACGCCGAGGGCAAATCACACCAGCGTTATTATTTTGGCAACGAAATTGCAGACAAAATAGAAGACGAAGCCAAAAGTCTTGCCCTCAAGGTTTTTGGTCTTTCGGAAAAAGAATGGGGTGTAAATGTTCAGCCTTATTCCGGCAGTATTGCTAATCTGGCCGCGTATCTTGGGGTCTTAAAGATGGGGGACAAG
>CAYHXG010000086.1:0-2849 GCA_964360575.1 uncultured Candidatus Saccharibacteria bacterium
AAACAATCTGACTATCCACCACCAGCTGCCCCCGCCGAAATTCTACTGGCTTTTCATATTCGCCATAAACCGTATCGCGGCGCAAAAGATAGGCCAAGTTATCCACATCGCCTAAATCGTTAATTGCGACAATTTGTATATCGGCCACGCCAAAAGCCTGGCGAAAAAAAATTCGCCCAATACGGCCAAAACCATTTATAGCAATTCGCATTTTAGGAATTAGGAATTAGGAATTAGGAATTAGGGGCCAAGAAACCATAATTCATGATTCATAATTCCTCATTCGGTCATAATCCGATTATACCATCTAGTGGTTCTTATTGAGATAATCCACCGCCGAGAGTAAAGCCGTAACCCCCTGCCCCGCCGCAATAACAATTTGTTTATAGGGAATATTGGTTACATCTCCCGCGGCAAATAGACCCGGAATATTGGTTTCACCACGTAGATTAACTTTTATTTGTTTGACTTCATCCAGCTCCACCCCTGCAACAAAACCGCTATTGGGAATTTGGCCAATATGAACAAATACTCCTTTGACCTCCAACTGATTAACCTCGCCGGCTTTATTTTTATATTCCAAAGCATCCACAAATTTGTCGCCCAAAACTCTTTGCGTTAGAGCTTCATAGATTACTTCTACTTTGCTGTTTTGAGTAACTTTGTCCACCAAAACCTGTTCGCCTTTAAACTGGGCGTTTTTATTTATTAAATAAACCTTACTTGCAATGTCAGCGAGCATAATAGCCGATTCCAAAGCCGAATTACCGCCACCAATCGTCGCTACAGCCATGCCGCCAAAAAGTGGGCCATCGCAAACCGTGCAATAAGAAACGCCCTTGTTGCGAAACTCTTTCTCACCCGGCACAGAAAGTTCACGGGAATGCACTCCTGAAGCCACTAAAACTGTTTTGGATTTTTCTTCAAAGGGCGAACCATCTGGGTTTTTTCCGGAAATTAAAAAAAAATTGCTGTCTTTTTTGATTTCACTAACCCATTTTCCGTCTTCTATTACTACATTATTAGCTTTAGCGTGTTCCTTAAATTTATCGGCTAGTTCCAAGCCATTGGTGTGAACCACACCCGGCCAATTTTCTATTTCGCCCGAAGTCGCCACCTCACCGCCAATATCGGCGCTGATTATTTTAAAATTTAAACGGCGCCGGGCGGCATAAACCGAAGCCGAAATACCCGCCGCCGAAGCGCCAACTATAACTAAATCGTACAAAACTTAGTGACATGCCACATACGACATGCAACATGGCAAAATTCCTTGTCGCTTGTCTCTTGTCGCTTGTCTCTTTATTTTATTCCTAATAATTGAGAAATTTTACCTTTATCAAAACCTACTACAAATTTTCCGTCTATATCAGTTACCGGTACACCCAGTTGGCCAGTTTTATTCACCATTTCTTCACGAGCCTGGGCGTTGGCAAAAACATCAAACTCTTGGAATTCAATATTATGTTCCTTAAAAAATTCCTTCTCGGCGTGGCAATAAGCGCAAGTAGGTGTGGTATAAATTTTTACGATCATGTGACCATTATAAATCATACGACCTATAAGTCCAATCAATTATTCAAATACTTCGCCTTGGCGAGATTGTGTTCTTCTAAAGTGGCTGAAAAAACAGTCTCACCGCTCGCGGGCTTGGAAAGGTAATACAAATAATTGCTCTCTTGAGGGTACAAAGCGGCATTTAAAGCTACAAGGCCGGGGTTAGATATAGGTGTAGGCGGTAGGCCTTGATACTTATAAGTGTTATAAGGTGAATCCAAACTAGTAGTGTCGGATCTCTTTATGGGTCGGCCCAAGTCGTACACCAAGGTGGCATCGGCCTGCAAGGGCATGCCGATTTCCAATCTCTTCCACAACACGCCCGCGGCAAGAGGCATATCGTTGGGCGGAACTTCTTTTTCTAAAATGGAAGCCGTGATAACAATCTCATAAAAATTCCTGCCCGAAGCTAAAACCGATTTTCTTAACTCGGCCGTTCTGGATCCGAACCGGTTAAGCATCTTAGCCATGATCTCGTAGGCTCCAGCATCTTTGGAAAAGCGATAGGTGTCGGGAAACAAAAAACCTTCCAAAGTATTATGTTTAGAACTGGCAGCCTTAAGCCAATCAAATTCATCAATCAAAGAAGAAGCTTTTATTCCGGAGAGAGCTTCGGCGTCATCAAAACCGGCCTTTTCTAACTTGGCTATCATGTCATCCAAGGTCAAACCTTCGGAAATAGTCACCACCACCTCGTCACTGCCAAAAAGCGCCTCGCCCTTTTCTATGCGAGAGAGAATCTGATGCAAATTAAGCCCGGGCTCAAAAACATATTGGCCGGCTTTCAAGGTGGCAAAACTGCCCCGGTACAGGGCGGATATTATAAAAGACAAACGGCTCTTGATCACACCAGCCGATTTTAAGCTTCGGGCTATTTCCAAAAAATTACTGCCTTTCTCCACCACTACCTCTTTTTGTTCATCTAAAAATTGAGGCGAGGTAACCCGCCACCATAAATAAATAGAAAAAATAATTAAAACAGCAACTCCAATTTTAGATTTGGACAATTTTAAATTTTTAGACATCTACTAGAATTATACACCAACCCTGTGGATGATAGGCGTTGCCAGGCAAGCCTGCCCGCTATAGACTTTTTTGCACGGGCGCCAGGATTCGAACCTGGAAAAGCAGTTTTGGAGACTGCTGTGATACCATTTCACCACGCCCGTATATCAAACACCGAGTGTTTGATAATTATTTTGACTCTTTATGCACAGTTTGCTTCCTGCACCACCGACATAATTTCTTCAACTCGATTTTCCTTGTAACCTTTTTTTTGTTCTTGCGCGTCC
>CAYHXG010000087.1:0-2831 GCA_964360575.1 uncultured Candidatus Saccharibacteria bacterium
AGGGGCTTGGCACCGTAGGACCACGGGAGCGTCGGACGAAGACAAGTTCACCAGTATCGCCGCGATCCCCAGGGAATCCGCTCACGATCAGTTCTGGGCGGTGGTGGAGCGAGTGGTCAACGGTACCACCCGCCGGTATGTGGAGTCTCTCTCCGCTTACGCGCGGCAGTTTTTGGGTGTGATGGATAAACCCGACGTGGATAGCATAGAGGGTTTATCGCCAGCCATATCTATAGATCAATCCGCCAGTGGGCGGACCAAGAACCCACGCTCTACGGTTGGTACCATTACCGAAATTTACGATTACCTGCGGCTTTTGTTTGCCCGGGCCGGCGTCCCACATTGCCCCAAATGCGATCGCGTAGTTTCACGCCAAAGCCCAACTCAAATTACAGACAAAGTTTTAAAATTTAAAAAAGGAACATCTTTAGTAATTTTGGCTCCAATAATTCGCGATCAAAAAGGTGAACATAAAGCTGTAATTACAAAACTTTCTAATTCTGGTTACGCTCGAGTTAGAGTTAATGGCGAAATATACAAAGTAGAGGATGCTTTAAAATTAAAACTAGAAAAATATAAACGGCATTCTATAGAAGCTGTAATAGACAGAGTAGAAATAGAAAACGATCAGGATTTACGCGCGCGCGTTGCCGAATCTATAGAGCAAGCTTTAAAACTTGGCGATGGTTTAGTTATTATCCAAAAAAATGTTAGACACCGAGTGTCTAACATTGACGTTGATGAGTTATTTTCTGAAGCCATGTCCTGTGCCTATTGTGGAATCAATTTTCCAAATGTAGAACCAAGAAGTTTTTCTTTTAATAGCCCGCACGGCGCCTGTTCGCATTGCACCGGCTTGGGGCATACCATGGAAATTGATCCAGAATTGGTTTTTCCAGCTAAAAACATAACTTTAGCCGAGGGCGCTATTAAACCGTGGGCTTCGGCTTCACATCGCGTGGGTTATCAAGGTTGGTACTGGAGCATTGTAGAAGAAATTTCACAAAAGTATGGTTTTTCAGTTTCCGTGCCGGTAAAAGACTTACCGCAAAAGTTTTTAGATATTATTTTATATGGCGATAAAAATAAAGACGGCGATTTTGAAGGAGTCATTCCCAATCTATTGCGGCGTTACCACGAAACCGAATCGGAATTTACTCGGGCCGAAATCGAACGTTACATGGTGGAAAAGGTTTGCCCTGTATGTAATGGTGCGCGTTTAAAACCCGAGGTTCTTGCGGTTAAATTTTTGGGGCGAGGTATTAATAAATTAGCTGATTCTTCTATACAAGATCTTCACACTTTTATGCTATCGCACAAAAATTGGAAGATTGGAGAAACAGAAAGAAAAATTGCTACGCCAATCATTAAGGAAATCGCCGGGCGGTTAGAATTTTTATTGAATGTGGGTTTAGATTATTTAACTTTATCTAGATCATCAGCCACGCTTTCGGGCGGTGAGGCGCAACGTATTCGCTTGGCCACACAAATTGGTTCTGGTTTAACAGGTGTTTTATATATTTTAGATGAACCTTCTATTGGTTTGCATCAGCGCGATCAAAACCGCTTAATTAGCACACTCAAGCACCTGCGCGACATTGGCAATACCGTGGTGGTAGTGGAACACGACGAACAGACCATAGCCAGCGCCGATTGGGTGGTGGATGTGGGGCCGGGCGCCGGTAAACACGGCGGTAAGATTGTTTTTGAAGGCACGCCGGCACAATTAAAAAAATCAGAGAGTATTACGGGGCAGTATCTATCGGGCAGATTAAAAATAATAGCGGATAAGTCCAATAAGACTAATAAGTCCGATAAAATCTATCATTTAACAATAAAAGGAGCCCAAGAAAATAATTTAAAAAATATTACGGTAAAAATACCGCTCGGCCAGTTTGTAGCGGTTACGGGAGTTTCTGGTTCGGGTAAATCCAGTTTGGTAAACGATATTTTAGCCAAGTTTTTACTGCAAAAGTTTTACGGCGCTAAAGATTCTCCCGGAAAGTTTGGCGAAATTTTGGGCTGGGAAAATTTAGATAAAGTGGTAGTGGTGGATCAAAGCCCTATTGGCCGCACGCCGCGGTCTAACCCCGCCACCTATACCGGTCTCTTTGGCCCGGTGCGCGATTTGTTTGCGGCCACTCGCGAAGCTAAAATTCGAGGGTTTGAACCGGGTCGGTTTAGTTTCAATGTAAAAGGTGGGCGATGCGAAACCTGCGAAGGTCAAGGTGTGCGTAAAATAGAAATGCATTTTTTGCCCGATGTTTATGTGGAATGCGAAGAATGCCACGGCACACGTTATAATCGCGAGGCATTGGAAGTGGAGTATAAAAGCAAAAACATCGCTCAAGTTTTGAAAATGCCGGTGGAAGAAGCCGGTGAATTTTTTAAAAATATTCCGGCATTAAAACAAAAGATGGGAACATTGTTAGAAGTTGGATTGGGTTATATGGAATTAGGGCAACCCGCAACCACACTTTCGGGTGGTGAAGCTCAAAGAATAAAATTAGCTACCGAATTGTCGCGTCGCGATACTGGTAAAACTTTATATATTTTAGATGAGCCTACAACCGGTTTGCATTTTGACGATGTTAGAAAACTTTTGAACGTACTCCATGCTTTACGGGACAAGGGGAACACGGTTTTAGTTATTGAACATAATTTAGATGTTATTCGCACAGCCGATTGGATAGTTGATCTTGGCCTCGAAGGTGGCCACGGGGGAGGCCAGATTGTAGCCGAAGGCACGCCTCAAAAAATCAGCCAAACTAAAGCCAGCTATACTGGACAATTCTTAAAGTAAGCTGTAATTAAGGTCGAACCTTTATTAG
>CAYHXG010000088.1:0-2770 GCA_964360575.1 uncultured Candidatus Saccharibacteria bacterium
CATAAATATTTCCAATTGCGTTAAATTCAATGGCTCGCTCCAGCCGAACTTGTTCAGATTTAAAACCGAGCTCTGCGGCGATAGTTGGACAGACGATATTTCGCCATTCGTCGTTAGTGATGGAGAAACGGGAACCCGTGGGGGTGTTATCGTATTTACCGATTTTTCCTTCCTCGCGCATTTTAGTGATAATCGTAGCAAAAGGATCATCGGGAAATACTTGTGTTCCATCGGCATAATCCACGCCTACGGTAAAATCAGCTAGATACCAGCCTCTAAAAAGCTTAGCGCTGTCGGAGCTGATTTTGTTTTCTTTGATTTTTTGGTAGAACCATTTCTCTGGCTTGATCCAGTTATTGAGCCTGCGATCCTCGCCGATTTCTTCCATAGGAAGGTAGACTGGTCTGAAGGCGAACTCGGCCCACTTGACCAAGTTTTCCTCCATGAATTCGGGAGGCATGGGTTCGATGTCTACGTTGAAGAACTTATGGAGTTTCTTCCTCGTTGCCTCCATCAAGGATTCCAGCACAGATACCACACGGTGCTCTGTCAAAGCCCGCACCATTTCTAGCGTGATACTGCCGTCATCAATCTGACGGAAAAAATCTTTGAGCACGCCGGACCATTCCGACATGCCGCCGACCGGGGTCCTAGCCATGGCCAGTTTCTCCTATTAAATAAGGTTTTAGATACTATTTAAGCCCGATTTGAGCTTGGT
Source organism: uncultured Candidatus Saccharibacteria bacterium (assembly GCA_964360575.1). Lineage (GTDB taxonomy): Bacteria > Patescibacteriota > Minisyncoccia > JACQLN01 > JACQLN01 > JACQLN01. Next base: position 719 of record CAYHXG010000088.1, read on the forward strand.
GTAATTGTAGCACAATGAATTGAAATATGTCAACTTTAACACCACCGCTTAACTTTTTAACCTTCTTTTAATCTCCCCCATCAGCTTGGCCAAGGGGATGGTTTCCTGCACGCCCGAGGTCATGTCGCGGATTATTATTTCACCGTCCAGCGCCTCCTTCTGGCCCAAAATCAAAGTCAGTTTCACACCCAGTTTATCGGCAATCTTCATCTGCGATCTTATGGAATGCTTGCCCAAAGACTCATAAATTAAGATATTGCTTTTTCTAAACTCCTCCAATACATTCAGACTTTTCTTTTTGGCTAAATCCCCCAACTGCACCAAAAATAACTTAGGCTGGGGCTGAGCCGAAATTCTAACCCTGGACTCTTTCATTTCGTAGATCACCCGTTCTATACCCGCCGCAAAACCCACCGCTGGCACATTCTTACCACCCAGCATTTCAGCCAAACCATCGTACCGCCCACCAGAAGCCAGCGCCACTTGAGCTGGACGTTTCTCTTCCACATTCACTTCCCCACCAGATCCAGAGGCGGAATCAACCGCACCCTCGGAGGTTTTAACAACGTCCTCTTTAACAGAATATATTTCAAAAACGGTTTTGGTGTAATAATCCAAGCCCCGCACCAAATAGGGGTTGAGCATGTAGGGCACGCCGATTTCATCCAAAAATTCCAGTAGTTTCTTAAAGTGGCTCCGGCAGTCGTCACAGATAAAATCTAAAATCTGCGGGGCCTTGGCAATTATTTCACAACAGCTTTCTTCCTTGCAGTCCAAAACCCGCAAGGGGTTGACTTTGAATCGGCGCTGACAATCGGAGCACATTTTTTTAATGTGGCTCCGCAAATAATCTTTTAGGGCTTGGCGGTATTTGACCCGGCAGGTTTTATCGCCCAAGCTATTTACCTCGCACACCAAACTTTTAACGCCCATGTCGGTAAGCAGATTCATAGCAATTAAAATCAGCTCCGCGTCCAAAACGGGGTCATCCGAACCCAAGGCTTCAAAACCAAACTGATGAAACTGGCGGAACCGGCCGGCTTGGGGGCTTTCATGCCTAAACATTGGCCCCCAATAAAAAACCTTAACGGGCTGGGGCAAAGATTCCCAACCATGCTGCAAATAAGCGCGCATAACAGGCGCGGTGCCTTCGGGGCGCAAGGCGAGATCATCCCCCCCTTTGGTTTTTAAGGTAAACATCTCTTTCTCTACCACATCGCTCGCCACTCCCAAACTTTTTTCAAAAATAGCTTGTTGTTCCAGTAGCGGTGTAGCCACATACCCAAAATCGTAAAACTCGGCCATATCAAAAACCTCCCGCCTTATTTTTTCCCAATAGGGCAAGCTTTCGGGTAAAATATCGTGCATTCCAGTGGGAGTAGAGAATAATTGACGGGCCATAGATTTATTTCTTATTTTCCTAAAATTAATTCAAATCTCAAATATTAAATCTCAAAAATATATCTCAAAATTCAAAGCTTTTAATTTTCAATTGCAGTTTTGAGATTTGAGATTTTATTTTTTATTTTAGTATATCGGGCTCTGAATTTCCCCCGCCTGGCTCACCGGCCAGATTCTCAACCAAGCTCGGCCGATTATAAGGTGTTGCCCCAACGGCCCCCAACGCCGCGAATCCGAGGAAGCGTCTCTGTTATCACCTAAAACAAAATATTCGTTGTCATCCAATTTTATTTTTACGTCGCCCGGCGTATTTTCGGCCAAATATTTTTCCCTAAGTTCAAAACCCAGCGGCCGCTCGCGGTTGTAAACCTTTACCAAGCCCTCTTTAATTTCCACCGTTTCTTCGGGTAAACCAATAATACGCTTAATATAATACTGGCTCGGTTCTTGTGGAAACCGAAACACAATTACCTCGCCCCGTTGGGGCTTGTTAAAACGATAGGAAATCTCATCTATAATCAAATAATCCTTATCGTTAAATGAGGGCACCATGGACTCTCCCCGCACAAAAAATGGCTGAATAATAAAAAACCTTATGGGCAGAATAATCAACAAAGACACAACCACTATCTTGATTGTTTCCCACACAAA
>CAYHXG010000089.1:0-2764 GCA_964360575.1 uncultured Candidatus Saccharibacteria bacterium
CAGCTTAGCAGGTTGTTTTTTGTTGGGTTTACGTCTATAAAACATGTCTATAAAATTGGAGGCGAAAATTAGACCGAAGGGCGGTATAAATAAATTAAGAAACTCTGGGTCCGTGCCCGGGGTGGTTTATGGCCGCGGCGTTAAAAACTCCAATGTTTTTATGGAAAAGTCCGAATTGGAAAAAGCGGTTGAGAGGGCCGGAGAAACCACTCTTTTGGAACTAGCCATTGATGATTCTAAACCAAAGCATGTTTTAATTCACGATATTCAAAGGGATCCAGTAAAAGATTTTCTTATTCACGTGGATTTTTTGGAGGTGCGGCTGGATCAAAAAATTAAGGCTGAAATTCCTTTGGTGTTTGTTGGCGAAGCGCCGGCGGTTAAGGAACTTTCCGGTGTTTTGGTGCGTAATGTTCAGCATCTAGAAGTGGAAGCTTTACCGCAAAATTTGCCACATAATATTGAGATTGATATTTCTGGTATTAAAACTTTTGAGGATCATCTAACTGTGGCCGATATCAAAGTTGGTGCTGGAGTTAGGGTTTTGTCGCCTTTAAGCACTATTGCGGTTTCGGTGGTGCCGCCTCGCAGTGAAGCCGAACTAGAAGCTATTAAAGGTGAGGTGATAGAAGATATATCTAAAGTGGAAGGTGTAGTAAAGCCCGAAGCATCAGCTGAGATCCAAGAATCTTCCAAAGAAACAGAAGCTAAGAAAGAAAAAGAATAAAAATAAAGACTAGGCAGCGTTGTTCGTCGGTCTCTTGTGTATATTGTGCTAATATAGAATAGATGCTTACTAGGCGTCTATTTTTGTTGGTGATAGGCCTTTTTGGGCTGATTCCGGTTTTGGTTTGGGCGCAGGAGAGTGGCTCCAAAAGAGTCGAGCTCGAATCTCAAATAGCCGCCATAGAAAACGAGATTACTGGTTTAGACAAAGAACTGGTTCAAATACGCGGCCGCAAGGAAAGCTTAAAAAACGAGATTGCCAAACTAGACAACGAAATTAAAAGATCGGAGCTTACTATTAAGGGTTTGAATTTGTCGGTTAGGCAGACGGAAAACAATATTGCCTTAAGAGTGGAAAGCATTAAAGAAGCCCAGATAAAAACAGATAAGCAAAAGAAATCTTTGTCGGAATATTTGCGTACTGTCTATAAACGTGACGATTTGTCTTTGGTTGAAATTTTATTGGTTAAGAAAGATCTGGGAGAGTTTTTTCAGGAGGTGTCCACCTTTGAAGATTTGCAGACCAAGATGAATCAATCGTTGGATGATCTTGCGGTGCTAAAGGTGGAGCTCCAGAAAGAAAAAGAAGAACTAGAGGAAAAACGCGAGGAGTTGTTATCGTTGCGAGCTCTCGCTCAAATACAAAAACAGAATGTGGAATCAAAAAAAGGCGAAAAAAATAAAATTCTTAAACTGACCCAAGGCGCGGAAGAAAATTATCAAAAAGTTATTAATGCCAAGAAAAAAGATATTGCGGCCATAAGAAGCCAGATTTATTATTTGGAACGCACGGGTGTTAGCGCGGAAGATGCGGTAAAATACGCCGATCTTGCGGCTAAAAGAACTGGCATCAGAACAGCTTTTCTTTTGGGGCTTTTAGAAGTGGAGACGGGTCGTCGCTATGAAGAGGGCGTTATTACAGCGGGTAGCCATACTGGCAGTGGCAATTGGAGGACAGATTTGTATGAATGTTACCTTAGATTAGGCAAGCCCTCCTCGGCCGAAAAACAAAAAAATGCTTTCTTTAAAATAACAAGAGAATTAGGTTACAACCCGGATTCTATGCCGGTTTCTAAAAAACCAAACTATGGTTGTGGCGGAGCTATGGGCCCTGCTCAATTTTTGCCTTCAACTTGGCTCTTATTTGACGATAAAGTTTCTAGTTTAACCGGCCATAACCCGCCTGACCCTTGGAAAGTGGAAGATGCTTTTACGGCAGCCGCTTTGTATTTGGCGGATGCTGGGGCCACGGCCAAAACGCAAAAAACCGAACTACGCGCGGCTAAAGCCTATATATCCGGCAGTCCTAATTGTACCAAGTATATTTGTAATTTTTACTCTCGCGAGGTTTTGCGAATTGCCGCCTTAATAGAGCCGAATTTGTGATCAGGTTGCGATATTAAGTCCAAAAAATAAGGCGCCAAATGGCGCCTTTGTGATCTACTGGTTTCTTTGGAGGATAAGTTGAATTACCTTTTCTCCTATTTGTGGATAGAGATCTTCAATATCCATGTTTTCCCAAGCAGTATCGGCTAGTTTTTCGGAGGCTTGTTCCGCCAAGTCCTGTAAGAATTCTTTATTCTCTCCTTGGGTTAATTTGCCGGCTACCCGGTCTGATACCTGATCCGTATCGATAATCTCTCCCAATTGATCAGATACTTGGTTAATTATTTCCGGCAGCTCCTCATCCAGTCTTTTTTTCGCTAGTTCTTTTACCGCTTCTTTGATTAACGCACTCAGATCTAACCCTTGGGCTTCTAGTAACTTGTTTAGAAAATCTTTGGGATCTATCCGGGATAAAATCTCCTCTAGTGCCTTTCTTGTAGTCTCTGTTGGATTAGGAAGTTCCTTTCCAAAAATGCTCCACTCAATACTCCGTTTAAGCTCGGCTACTTTATTATTGATAAGCTGTTCAGCTTCAGCCCTTGAAATGCCAAACATACTCGCCTCCTTATTTTTTATGTTAGGGAAATGGTGTTAAGAACTGTTACGAATTGTAGTTGTTTTAGGGGGGTTATGTCAAATATTGACACGACTG
>CAYHXG010000090.1:0-2724 GCA_964360575.1 uncultured Candidatus Saccharibacteria bacterium
CATGAGACTCACCTATGCATTTTGGATGAGACATTACAGTTCACAGGTGGTTCCTTAAAAAAGGAGGCTTTAAATGTCACAAGGAAAAGAAGAAAAAAGCGATGCCGAATTAGTATTAGGTTCGGATGCAATAAGTATATGTAAAACTAGGCTTCGTCATGCTAACGTTACATTTATATATTCTTCGGTTTTATTGCTTTTAATTCTTGTTATGGGTGTTATTTCTTTTGATCATCTTGGTTTGAGAATGGATGCTAGCATTCTTTTTATTTTGGCGATGTTTTGTTTGGAGGCTATCAACTATAGCTAATTTTATACATCTTGTAAAGACAGCAGAAATGCTTATAGATTACGCAAGTAAACAAGAGACAGAATTAGAATCGATTGTTTCTTAAAAAAGGAGGGTTTACGATGGTCGAAAAAGATTCGGATGTTAGAGATGAGGATGTTCTTTTTAGCAAAGAAGAAGCGCAAAGAATCAGTCAAAATATCTACCGAGAAATGGTGGAAAGCGCTAAGTCAGATTTGCAGGCCATAGACAGATGGCTTAATCATGATAGGGCACATTGGCCCGACGATCTCCGTTTCTAGAATAGTAGCGGACTTATGTTGCAAGCAGGTCAAACGGCCTGCTTTTTTGTATACATTCTTTAATAATGTAATAAAAGCATCTGTAACCGAGAACGCGATCGCGTTCTCGGTTACAGATTTAGGGTGGCGCTATTTTAGAATTTTTAGATAATCCCTCAATAGACTTCCCTGCAACATCCGATGTTGCAGTTGTGGGAAGGTGTTTCTATATCGAGGTTAAGCCTTGATATATCACTATTTGAAGGTTTTTAAATAATCCCGCAGTAAAATGGCTTTCTCAAAATCCCATTCAGCGATGGCAATTTTAAGTTCTCGCTCTAATTCTTTTTTGGTTTTAGATTCTAACCAAATTCTTTCTGGTTCGGGTATAACAGGTGTAAGCCTAATATCTTTTTTAATAGCTACAGGCTCAAAGCCGTTTTCTTTATTGTATTTTTCTTGAGCAACGCGGCGGCGTTCGGTTTCTTTTATGGCCGCTTTCATGGAGCCAGTTATTTTGTCGGCATACATAATGACTTTGCCGTCTATATGCCGCGCCGCGCGGCCGATGGTTTGAACCATAGTGGTTTCATTACGCAAAAAACCTTCTTTATCGGCATCAAAAATTAAAATTAAAGAAACTTCGGGTAAGTCCAAACCTTCCCGTAGCAAGTTTACACCCACCAAAGCATCTATTTTTCCGCTTCTTAAGTCGTTTAAAATTTCGGGCCGGTTTAGGGTTTTAATTTCTGAATGTAAATAAGCCGCTTTTAAGCCGGCTTTAGCCAAGTGTTCCGCTAAATCCTCCGCTAATCTTTTGGTAACTACGGTAATTAAAACTCTCTCGCCGCACTTAGCTCGATTGGCGATTTCCTTTATCGCATCATCTATTTGTTTTTCTGTGGGCCTGACTTCAACCACTGGATCCAAGATATGTGTTGGGCGGATTAACTGCTCCGCTAGGTAAGTTTTCTGTCGATCGCGTGAGTTTAACAACTCATATTCATTGGGTGTGGCCGAAGAAAAAATTACTTGCCCAACTTTGGTTTCCCATTCGTCGAATTTCATGGGCCGATTGTCTAAGGCCGAAGGCAGGCGGAAACCGTGTTCCACCAAAGTTAATTTGCGAGCTCTGTCGCCATTGTACATACCTCGCACTTGAGGAATGGTCATGTGCGATTCGTCTACTATAGTTAAAAAATCTTTGGTTTCGTATGTGGGCGAGGTCAAGAAGAAATCTAGAAGCGTAAAAGGCGATTCCCCAGCTTTTCTAAAAGCAAGGTGGCGCGAATAATTTTCTATGCCCGAACAATAGCCGGCTTCGGCCAACATTTCCATATCGTAGTGGGTGCGCTGTTCCAAGCGGGCCGCTTCCAAAATTTTATTTTCTTTCCTTAGTTCTTTTAAGTGTTCGTTAAGTTCCGTTTCAATGTTAGCGAGCGCAATTTTTAATTTATTTTCCGAAGTAATAAAGTGTTTGGCAGGGTAGAGTGTGTATTCGTTTAAAATTCCCAACTTAGAACTCCAAATTTTTTCTATCTCGTTTCCAAAAAAGTTTACACGTATAATTTCGTCGCCGGTGGGTAAATTAATTTCTATGGTTTCGCCTTTGGTTCTAAACGTCCCAGGGAGTGGAGCAATATTGTTTCTTGAAAATTGCATTAAAACTAATCTTTTTAAAAAATCTTTTCTAGAAATACTAATACCTGTTTTTAAAATCATGGCGGCGTTTTGGTATTCGTTAGGGTCACCAATGTTATAGATGCAAGAAACCGAAGCCACTATTATGGTGTCTGATTTAGATAAAACAGCTTGTGTGGCGGCGTGGCGCAATTTATCTATTTCTTGGTTTATTTTGGCGTCTTTTTCTATATAGGTATCGGTTTGGGGCATATAGGCTTCGGGTTGGTAGTAATCGTAATAAGAAACAAAATAATGGACCTCGTTTTCGGGAAAGAAATCTTTAAATTCTTGGTAAAGTTGCCAAGCTAAGGTTTTATTATGCGAAACAACCAAGGTTGGTTTTTGAACATTTTCTATAACATTGGCCAGTGTAAAAGTTTTCCCAGAACCCGTAACACCAAGCAAGGTTTGGGCTTTGGTGCCAGCTAAAACTCCCTCGGTTAACTTTTTAATAGCTTGAGGTTGATCGCC
>CAYHXG010000091.1:0-2711 GCA_964360575.1 uncultured Candidatus Saccharibacteria bacterium
ATATACCAATCGGGTTTAAAAAGCAAATCCACCCCCAAGTATGGTGGACGGATACACAGATTTGACAAGTATATATGCGGGATGTTAAGTTATAATCAGCAAAAAAGCGCAGTTCCTTCCAACCCATAGTCGCATTTATGCGACTAACCACAAGGAGGCAGTTATATGCACAAGAAGTGGCTTTGGATTCCCATCGTCGCCGTCTTGGCGCTGGTGGGCACTCCGCTCACTCCGCCCCCCGCAGAGGCCGGGGTTAGGATCACGCAGGAATTGCCGGTCGTCACCAAGATGGCTGGCATCGGCATGGCCATCGATCAGCAGATCGAGGGCGATATCCTCGTGCTCACGGTGAAACCCGAAGACACCGATATCCTCAATATCGGCCTCGGGTTGATGTTCAACCCCAGCGAGTACGAGATTGCGGATGTAACCCCCGGATATATCATCATGGACAACAAAGAGAAGCTGGGGGAAATCGGCATCGGCAGCCTGTTCAACAAGACGATCGGCTACGGCCCTCTGGTGGTCAGCTTGAGAAAAAAGACCGACGTCTGGGGCGAGATCAATCTAGGCGGGCTGTGGACATTCACCGCAAACCGTGAGACAAGGCAATACGATCCGGTGTCTACACTCACGCCGGCGAAATCGATACAGTCCATGCCGGGTGTCCTGTCTCTCGACAACTACCCTAACCCCTTTAATCCCGAGACTGAAATCCGATACAGCCTACCGGCTGACGGCGTTGTCAGGTTGACGGTTTACAACATGGTCGGCCAGGAGGTCCGGACACTTGTAGATGAGCAGGCGGTTGCCGGCGAGCATTCCATCAAATGGAACGCCACCGACAACATGGGGCAACCGGTCGCCGGCGGCGTTTACTTCTACAAGCTCACCACGCCAAACAGAGAGCTGATCCAGAAAATGCTCCTGCTCAAGTAGCAATTGCCCCCGAATTCTGTAAGGGGGCGGTTGGTCCGTTCAGCTTCTCCCGACGCCGTTCTAGCGGCATCAGGTCCGGGGGCATTAACTTCCTACCCAAAGGCGCTCCGATGCGAAGCATCGCGAGCGCCTTTTTAATCCAACTTCATCAGCATCCCTTTGTTTTTAACCCGCGCGAACATGCGCGCGAAAAACCATAGCACTAAAACCAAATAAAAAATATTGGTGCCGAAAGCCCAGATTAAATTATGGACGGGTAAAGCTCCAGTGGCAATCACCGCGCGCATGCCTTCAAAAACATGGGTGGAGGGTAAAATGTTGGCCACATATTGCAGTGCCTGCGGCAAAACCGAAACCGGGTAAAAAACAGCGCTAAAGGGCTGCAACAAAAACACTAAACCAAAAGCTAAAACTTGAGCGGCGCTACCAAAACGCAAAATTATACCTGTGGTGAAAAAACCCAAAGTCCAGCCAAATATTAAAAGATTCAACATAAAAAGAATCAAATAAAATCCAAACATAAGTAAGTTGAATTGATACAGCATCCAAGCTAAGCCTGCCATAACCACACCCACAATAATAATTCTAACCACCGCAATCAAAACGCTAGAAACTAAAAACTCTCCCAGCTTTAAGGGTGAAACAAAAATATTTAACAGATTTCTCTCCCAAACCTCCTCTAAAAAAGTGGTGGAAATGGTACGCTGGGACTGGCTCATTAAATCCCAAAAAATTATGGCGCCCAGAAGAACGGTAACCACATTCAAGCCTCCCAAATTCAATTTTTCCAGATAGATGCTCAAAAAACCCCAGAGCAAAAGCTCTAAAATCGGCCAAAAGAAAATATCCATTAGGCGCGGCACACTGCGTTGGTATAAATATAAATGTCTAATTAGTAATGCTTTTATTCTGTGTAATTTCATTTTTAAAATTAGAAATCAAAACGTTGTTCCGAGCAGCATTATGGAGAATTGTTTTTAATATAAATAGAGAGGCTCCATATCGTCCTTCAAATTCTTCAGGACGACCCTGAACAAGATTGAATGGGTCGTCTGCGAGGAATAGCGTTTTGATTAAATCCCATTACCATGCTCTCGAGCTATTGCTATAAACAAATCATTTAAATCTTTGTGTCCGTATTTTTTAACCAATTCCTGCGGCGTGCCGTCGTCCTTTAATTTGCCTTTCTGAATAAATATCACACGGTCGCAGATTTCTTCCACCTCCATCATATTGTGCGAAGTATATAAAATTGTTAAACCTCTTTCTTTCTGGATTTTGCGCAAAAGATGGCGGGTTCTGTCGGCAATATCGGGATCGAGTGAAGCCGTAGGCTCGTCCAATAATAACAGCTTAGGATCATTGAGCAGGGCTTTGGTTAAATTTAGGCGGGTCAGCTGGCCGGTAGAAAGCTGAGTGGTCATTTTGCCTAAAAATTCTCTGATACCAAAAAAATCGGCGAGCTCATTTATTTTAGCTTTAATATCCTTAACACCATAAAGGCGCGCGAATGTGGCCAGATTCTCCCAAACTTTTAAATTGCCGGGCAAATTAACATAGGGCGAAGAAAAGTTAACTTGATTCAGAATCTTTTCACGATGGTGTTTCATATCCAAACCAAAAATCTCTATGGCGCCGCTCGTGGGCGTAACCAAGTCCAAAATCATTTGTATGGTAGTGGTTTTGCCGGCGCCATTCGGCCCCAAAAGCCCAGTGATAGTACCTTCCTCCACACTAAACGACAAATCATCCACCGCGGCCACACCATTAAA
>CAYHXG010000092.1:0-2689 GCA_964360575.1 uncultured Candidatus Saccharibacteria bacterium
ACATCATCCGACCCCACAGGGTCGGATTTTTATTTGGTTCAGAAGAAATTAGAAGAAAAATATAACCGAGACAGCGATCGCTGTCTCGGTTATATTAATCACAATAAAATCTCTGATGAGATGTCGATGGGATATCATTTTAGCCTGAGCGCGCGATCGCATGCTCATGCTAAATGATTGAAACCAAACCTATGGTTAATAAACTATTACTTAAACAAAAACGAGGCGGTTAAATTGAGATCGCGGGACAAATTGCCTTGGTATTCGCCCAAATTTTCTGTTACAAAACCATCAGGTTCTAAAGAAATTATCTCCACTCCCTTTTGCGGCACAGCTACAAATCTAAAAGGTATCGCCTCTTTTTGGATAGGTTTTACAACTTTCAAGCTATAAACGCCGTAACTATTCTTCCTAGAAATTTTTATGGGCAATAAATATTCTAAACTAATAGTAGCGCGACTATCCGTTTTTAAATTGAGCCAGCCCGCCACCACACTGCTCTCACCTTCCTCGTAAAAATCGGCTCCGGCCACCTCCGAAAGTAAGGGCTTATTTAACCTATCATCAACCGTAAAACCTTGCGCTGCGTAATCAAATTCTGGAATTTTTTCTTTGGGCGAAAAACCCTCGGCTTTTAAAAGTTGAGTTCCTTTAGGCAAGTATATTTTAAAATAATTTTGTGAATCGCCTTCTTTCTCTTGGCGAACTATCACGTTAAGCCCCATCATCACCGAGCCATCTTCAAATATCTGGCTTCGCTGTTCCATTAGATCCAAACTGGGGGACGCACCTTTCAAATTGGCCCAACCCACACCCAAAAAATCGCCGTCTGTTAGTTTGGGTTTAACTGTTAACTGCCAACTTGAATTCTCCGAAAACTTTTCGAGGTCGTTATCTTTAAAATAAAACTGAACCTTATGGCTGGCTAAACCCTGATTCAACGTTTGGGCTAAAGAATTAAAGCGACCCACAGGCTTGCGGCCCAGCGCATCGGCGAGGCCATAAAACCAATTGGGAGAATCAATGTTAAAAATTATATTTTCTCTAAAACCCAGTTCTTTCAGATAATCCTCGCTCACAACTACGAGGCCATTAATTTTAACGCTGGTGGTTTTTTCAAAAAAGTTGATAATAGTTTTAGCCGAATCTTTAAAATCTAAAAACCAAAACGATTGTGAAGGCAACCAAGCAGTGCTAATTGTTTTTATAGGCTCGGGCGGAATCATTTTTAAAGAAAGAGCGGCATCTAAACCAGAAAACTTACCGTAAGCTGAAGGTTCAAAACCAGTTTCGCCTGTTCTAACTACAGTATAATTCTTGGGTTTACCTCCACCGGGCCAAGTCGCATCCTCACTGGTAATCACAATTAAATAATTTTGGTCTGGTGCTACTAATTTGCCCCAGAAGTTAAGCCAAGCCACATAATCATAAAATTTTCCCGCCACATCATTTATCTTTTTATCTTTAGTGACTAAACCGGCTAAAATATTTTTAGTTTCAACCATATGCTCTAAATCGCTCAATACAAAATTCGGCGTGGCTGATTTTCTTTTAAAAACATCGAGCCAACTAAATCCGGAATTTTTTTCTAAAAAATCTGTTATGTTGTTAACAGCCTCGGCACTTACACCCAGATTCTTAATTTCCGAACGAATTTCAACTAATTCCGGGAAAACACTACCCTCTTCGGCGTTAATCAATGTAAAACTGGAAGTACTTAAAAGCCTGGCGTTAAAACTGTTAAAAGCCGTCTTAACAAAATTACTTTCTCCGGAATGCAAAAAACCGGCGGCGCTAAGAGGCAGCAGTGTTAGCATTAAAAAAGCTAGATAAGTTGTGAGCTGACCTATCGTCTTTTCCTCGCGAGTCTCCGCCCTAAGAATCCGGCTGTGTGATTTTGTTTGTTCCTCTGCGTATTTTTTAAGCTCAGAAATTTTGGCCGGCCCGGCCAAACCCACCTGGAACCAATCGCTCTCGGCCCGATGATAATCTGGAGAATTCTGAGCGGATGTTAATGCAAGAACCGAACGGCTGGAATCTTTCTCTTCTCTTTCTTCTCCAAAATCGGTGTAAAAACTTTTCTTATTTATAACATTTATTTTCACCTCGGATTCTGGACGAGCTGGCTCTGCGGCTTTAGAGCCAGCAAAACTAATCGGCACCGCGCGGGAAGGCGTTTCCAAGGCTCTTATTTTTTTAAATAATTCTTCATCTTTACTGTCTATACTAGCTAGTTCAGCTAGCAAGGCTTCGCGGGATATTGTTTTGGGTTTTATTTTTTCCGTTGACAGAAACGCCGGCTCCTTCTTTATTTTGGGCTGACGAGATAAATATGGCTGAGTAAATTTAGGCCGCCGAAGATCTTCCAAACCAAATATGGCTTGGGTTAAAGGATCGGCGCTTTTTGAAGCCAAGTAGGTTTGCGGCAAAACCTCATTCAATAAACTAAACTCTGGAACTTCACTAACATCAACCATTTCCTCTTCGTGGTCTTGATCCCTTTCCCAAACTTTTCCGCTAACCCTTTTAAACCCGCCGTATCGTGGATTTTTAACTACACGACGCGGAGGAATTTTGTTGGGGTTTATAAAAACAAAATCCGAGCTCATAGGTAAATAAAAACAGGCAAAATTATATCTATAAGCATACTCCAGCCAATTCACTTTTACAATTAAATTCATCCCCAAAC
>CAYHXG010000093.1:0-1259 GCA_964360575.1 uncultured Candidatus Saccharibacteria bacterium
TGGGCAGAATAATCAACAAAGACACAACCACTATCTTGATTGTTTCCCACACAAAATCCTTGGTTTCTTGCAAAAAATCAGACATTTATTCGGGAATAATAACATTTTTCATCCCGCTAGGCAAAACCCAGTAGAGCAACCCCGAAGCAGTTCGCCTAGGGCGAACACTACGGGGCAAGCTTTGACTGATACAAAGTTTACTCAGTAGTGAGCTATGCTCTACTACTGGGTTGTCTTACTGGGCAAAACACCACTTCGACCGACTGAACGAAACTGCAATTCATAGAGCGTCTTTGTCATGCTAAAATTCAAACATGGAAGGCAAACCCATAAAATATTGGGGCTTGGTGGCACTCGTGATTATTCTAGCCGGAGCCAATCTCTGGCTTTTCAATAAAAACTTCCTCGCCAAAACCAAAGGCAATTTGCCTAGTCTTAAAGCTAACTTTTTTTCGGCGAGTTCGTTTGTTGTTAAAAATAAAATATATGAACCCAAACCTTTTCGCGAAAGCAAAAACATTTTAGTGTTGGGCCAGTCGGGCGGCAATTATATTGCGCCCGACCTCACCGATACCATTTTAATAATTCACCTCGATGGGCCCACTCAAAAGGCAAAAATAATTTCTCTGCCGCGCGATCTTGCGGTCAAAACAGAATCAGGCACCACAAAAATAAATGGGCTCTACAAAATCGGTAACCAAGAATCGGAAACCGAAGGTTTAGTGCTAATTAAAAACGAAGCAGAAGAAATTACCGGCTTAACCATTAACTCTTTTATATTGTTCGATCTTGATGTTGTAGAAAAAGTTATAGACGACATTGGCGGTTTGAATGTTCTTGTTAAAGAAGACATCAACGACACCCGCTTCCCTATGGCCAGTGGCGGCTACGAAACTTTTAAACTAGAAAAAGGACTAAGATATCTAGACGGCCAAACCGCCTTAAAATTTGTGCGCACCCGCGCGAGCGCCCGCGGAGATTTCGATAGAATAGACCACCAACAAGCGGTGCTCAAAGCCATAAAAGGCAAAATACTCTCGCTAAATCCTGTTTGGGATTTTCCCAAACTCTGGGGTATTTTTAAAACCGTGCAGAAAAATCTAAAAACCGATCTAACCCTAAGCGATTTTAGAGATCTATGGAGTTTCTCTAAAAATTTGGATTTAGAAAAAGTGGAAACCTTTAGCTTAAACATCGAAACCGGCTTGGTAAAATCAGAAAAAATGAAATTCGGTGCCCAAACAGCCTATGTACTTGTA
>CAYHXG010000093.1:1359-2598 GCA_964360575.1 uncultured Candidatus Saccharibacteria bacterium
AATCCTGGTGATAAATATTTAAAAACCCGCCACAACGCCGGTGAGTTTTATTTGTCTAAATTGCGCAACGTTTGGAGCGAAAAAGATTTTACCGAAGGTAAAAACGCTTTATGGTTGGAGACAAGAGTAGGAAAATCCCGACCTGAAGGCGGGACCCCGACTTCATTATCAAAAAATAAAAAAAATGCGTCGGGGGAAAAAGTGTTTTTGATTTTTCCAGCCGAGATGATGAATAATTCCGGTACAAGCTTAAAAAAGATAATGACTCAATTAAAAATTAAACCCAAACCCGCCGATATTTTGGTAATTCACGACGACTTAGACATTGAACTTGGCCGAATAAAAATTAGTTTTGCTCGTTCTAGCGGCGGTCATAACGGTGTAGAGTCGGTAATAAAAAACCTAAAAACCAACAAATTCTGGCGCTTACGCATCGGCATTGGCTTGCCCCGAGCGAAGTCGAGGGGTAAGAAACTGATTGATTTTATTCTAAAAAAATTCTCCCCCAACGAGGAGAGGATCTTAAACAAAAATTTTAAGAGAGTTCTGGAAGGTCTAGAAACCTGGCTTGTGAACCCCGCCAGAGCTATGAGTGAACTGAATAGAAATTAGTAATCAGCTAATCAAGTATAAAAAATGCCCTCGCGCATTCACACGAGGGCTTACTGATTACGGGATTTTTAAGATCACCCGCATATGGTCCTCCTTTTTTGGAGAACCCTCATACCTTATCCGTGGTCAGCATGAGGGGTGGAACTCACAATTTGAACCACACCTGCCTTTGCCACGGACTCTGGCAAGGTGTGAGTGGCGTTATGTCCATCGGGTGACCCGCCACCGTTAGACCACTCCGATAGCCTCTGTCCGTCCACCTCCAACCCGAGGATCGGCTTTTTGGAGGCAACCACGCTGTCCTATTGTGCTTCCCGCAACCCGCGTGGCGGTTGAAGGAACTTATTTTCAAAAGGGAGTCCCGCGCTCTGCCTGCGCTCCATGGAAGTTCCAGCTCCCAAGGCTCCCAAAGGATGTACTGGTCAGCGCACACGCGCGTAACCAGGTTGCCAAAATAGGGCTAGGCAACATCGTGATGCGTCCCACCAGAACGGCTAGAGGACCTCGGCGGTCCAGTTCTCCAGTAAGTGGAGAACATTCTGGCTCCATCGCTGGAACGACGGCGCATCAACCCAAACTTTATGGTACTGGCTTCAGTATAGCATGTCCACAAATCCTGTCAACCCC
>CAYHXG010000094.1:0-2557 GCA_964360575.1 uncultured Candidatus Saccharibacteria bacterium
TGTGGGGGATATCTACCAATTGGTAACCTTGCTTTTGGCGAAGTTCCCACACAAAAGTATCCAGTAAGTTTCTTATGACTGTGCCTTTAGGAGTCCAAAGTGGTAGACCGCTACCAACAAGTTCCGAAAAACAAAAAAGATCTAATTCTTGGCCGAGTTTTTTATGATCGGGTTTGTCCATAGGTTTTTAAGTGGATAGTTTATATGAATTTATTTAGGCTACATTTATAAATTTATGTCTGAATATTATCAGAAATTCAATATTTTGCAATTATATACCGAGATAGCTGCAGCTATCTCGGTATATTTGGTGTGGTATATAATGGTATAATTTATCTCAATGGAGAAAGGAGGAAAATTAAATCAGTTAGGTCCAGTTCAACAAAAAATTATTCTTCTGCTTTTGGGCGGAGTGGGTTTGGGCTTAGCTAGAACTCCAAAACAGTATTTTCGAGTGGTCAAAGGAATATCCAAAGAATGGAAACGAATTAACAAGCAATCTTTGGAGAAAGCAATATTTAATCTCTATAAATCCAAACTAATCCGTGAACATGAAAATCCTGATGGCTCTTTAACTATGGTATTAACCGATAAAGGCAAGAAGAAAGCCGTAATTTTTAGCATAGATAATATGGAAATCAAAAAGCCTAAAATTTGGGATAAAAAATGGCGTTTGGTTCTTTTTGATATACCAGAAAAACATAAACCTGCTCGAGAGGTTTTGCGACAAACACTCAAACGTCTGGGGTTTCATAGATATCAGGAGAGTGTTTTGGTGCACCCTTATGAATGCCAGAACGAAATTGATTTTGTGGTTGAATACTTTGAGATTAGACCGTGGGTTAGATTAGTTACCGCCAGCGCTTTGGATAACGAGCTTCATCTTCGCAAAATATTCAACTTGATTTAACCAAGTTTGGGTCAAAATATACCGAGATAGCGGCAGCTATCTCGGTATATGATATTTGGGTGTGATTTGGTGTGAAATAATTTATTTAATTAAAATCTTAATAAGATTTAATAAGATTTTGATAATTTCAGTTTCAATAAACATTAGGCGATATTTGTTTTTTAATATATTCTTCGGTGGCCATCCTGTCTCCGTCATAAAACAATATGAGCCATTTTCTGGCTTCCTTAACGTCGCCCGATTCTAAAGCCATTAAAGCTAAGTTTTCGTAGGCGCCGGGGTAGGGGAATTTAAAATCAAGCGCTTTTAAAAAATATTCTTTGGCTTTTTCTTTTTCACCTTTTTTCCAGTATACCAAACCCAAGTTATTTAAGCCTTTAGGGTAACCGTTATATATTTTTTCTGCTGCCACGAGTTCTTTTTCTGCGTTTTCAAGATCGCCAGCTTGATAAAGCGCGGCGCCATAGTTGGAACGGGAAAGAACGCTATGGGGGGCGCATTTAACATCCAAACTAAATAAGCTCTTTTCACTAAGCCAAGCTAAAGATCTTTTATGACTCTGCCAACCGCAAAGAACAACAAGAATCAAAAGTGGAATTAAAATTATTTTTTTAAATCGTGTATGCTTTTCTATTAATGTGTTCAAAAGGTAAGCCGCGATAATAACTAGTCCCAGCGAGGGGTAATACATTAACCTTTCGCCAGCGATGGTGCCGGTGGTAAAAAATATGTTGCTTATTATTAAAAAACTAAATACAAAAATTGCGGCCGAGAAAGAAACAATCGGCTTTCGGCGCCAAAAAATAAAAATTAGGGCCGTTAGTGCTAAAAAAATTGTTAACCCAAATAAGGCATGAATGTTCGTAAAGTTTTTTAAAACAGGTATTTGGTTGTAAGAATAATCCGAGCATAAATTTAAGGGCCAAAAAGTTTTTTGGAGGTATAGGCTTAAAACCTTAAAAGCCGTGGCGGTTCTGGGTATAAAAGATTCAAACTTAAGAGGATTTTCAACAATACTTGTTTCTAGACTGGAAAAATAATTCCAGCCCAAAACTTGAAGCCGTGCGCCAAAATAAATGAATCCGCCCCAAAAAATTAAGGACCAATCCTTGTATTTTAGGTTGGTATTTTTTTGTAAAAACAGTATTAAACTTAGTGGAATAACAGCTGCCGCTATTTCTTTGCTACCCAAAGCCAGTAGCAACCACAAGCCGGCTAGAATATGTTTAGGTTTTTCTTTTAATATTTCTAGCAAGAAAAGTAGGGAAAAGAACAAGGCTAGTATTTCGGCTCGGCCTATGATGTTGGCTACGGCTTCGGAGTGTATGGGTAAAACTAAAAAAATGAGCCCACTTAAAAGGGCCGGCAATTCTTTTTGTGTTAGTTTTTTTACAAAAACAAAAACCAAATAAGAGCTTAAAGCGTAAAGAATCAAATTAACCAAGTGGAAACTCCAAGGCTGTGTTCCAAAAATAGAATAATTGGCGGCATAGGTTAACAAAGTTACTGGGCGGTATAAACCCGATTCCTTATTCCAGTAGGGCGAGGTTATTATGTTGTTAAAGTTTTCTAAATGAAAAACGTTGCTGTTGCCGGCCACAAGGCGATCATCAAAAACAAAGTCTCCACCTAGGGTTTTGCCATAAA
>CAYHXG010000095.1:0-2515 GCA_964360575.1 uncultured Candidatus Saccharibacteria bacterium
ATCAAACGGTTTAGCCGCAGGTCAACCAAGAAGATGGTGGTGCCGTCGGCACCCATTCCTCCGCAGGCCTCGGACGAGCCCGCGGTGAGACGGAAAGTAATTTTTCCTTTTGCTCACCACAAGGTCGAAGGTATAGTGGTCAGTCGGAGAGGCAGGAGGATCAGGATCCTCGTTGCTTCGGCTAGCGGTCGGTTCCACACCGTGATCCGCAAGGAGCATCAAGTGCGGGCGGTGTAGTCAATATAAGTTCTTCAATTTTTTTCGCGAGAGGCGAGTCCTTACGGATTCGCCTCTTTTACTTTCCCCGCCCCTGAAAACTTTAAATGCTATTAGAAATTCTTTTTTTAAGATGTCTCCATGTACTGCCAAATCTTTTTAATTTATATTCTCTATCCATAGCGTCTTTCTTTGATATGTAGCATTCGTAATATATAAGTTTTACTGGCAAGTATTTTTTTGTAGTGAAAACTTTTCCCTTGTTATGTTTTTGAATTTTTTCCTTCAGGTTTGGTGCAAAACCAAAATATAGTTGATCGTTGTTCATTTTAAGTACATACATATAAAACATGTTTTACAAAAAGTTTTCAGGGGCGGGGTTTAGGATTCACCCAGCTTGCGTATTTGCATTCGGGATAGCGCGAACAGCCATAGAATATTTTTTTGGTGCGGGTATGTTTTACAATCACGTCGCCCTCTTTGCAATCGGGGCACTTCATATCTATTTTTTCTAAAATGCGTTCGGTGTGTTTGCATTCGGGAAAACCGGTGCAGGCGTAAAATTTTCCAAACCGGCCGAGTTTGATTACAATCGGTTTGCCACATTCCGGGCAAATTTTATCGGTGGGTTCATCCCGTTTAAAATCAGATTTTTTTAGTTCTTCCATTTTTTCTTTTAGATTTTTTTCGAAAGGTTCGTAAAATTCTCTTATAACCGGCACCCACTCTATTTTATTTTCGGCAATGTCATCCAACTTTTCTTCCATTTTAGCCGTAAAATCTATATCTACGATATTAGGAAAGTGTTCCACCAAGAGATCGTTAACGATAACACCCATCTGGGTCGGTTTTAATTTTCTTTGCTCATCACGTTCCACGTAGCCGCGGTCCTGGACTGTGGACAGGGTAGGAGCGTAAGTAGACGGTCGGCCTATGCCATGCTGTTCCAACGCCTTTATTAATGTAGCTTCGGAGAATCTAGCGGGCGGTTCGGTAGAATGCTGGTTAGGTTTTAGTTCAATCAAAGTTAATGGTTCGTTAGTTTTAAGTTCGGGCAAAATAGTTTCTTCGGTTTTTAGAGAATAAACTTTGGTAAAACCATCAAATTTTTTAGTAAGACCATTAGCCCTAAAGATATGGTTTGTCACTTGTTTCTTGTCGCTTGTCGCTAAAATATCCACAGTGGTGGCGTCAAAAATGGCTGGTGTCATTTGGGTGGCCATAAAGCGTTGCCAGATCAAACGATAAAGTTTTAATTGGGGTGGTTGAAGGTGGCTTGCCATAGCTTCGGGTGTGCGCATTGGGTCGGTGGGGCGTATAGCTTCGTGGGCTTCTTGCGCGCCTTTTGATTTTGTTTTATATGTTCGGTTTTCTAAATACTTTTCACCAAAATTTTCTTTTATAAAACCAGTTGCAACGCCAATAGCGTCTTGGGATAAATTAAGCGAATCGGTTCGCATATATGTAATTAAACCGGTGCGGTCGCCTTCAAGATCCACACCTTCGTAAAGTTGCTGAGCCAACACCATAGTGCGTTTGGCCGAAAAACCAAACTTGCGGGCGGCTGATTGCTGAAGAGTGCTTGTGGTAAAGGGTGGAGAAGGGTTTCTTCTGGTTTCTTTTTTCTCTATACTTTCCACTTTCCAATCGGAGTTTTCTAAAGTAGATAATATTTTTTTCGCCAATTCTTCATTAGCAATAGCAAATTTATCTAAAGTTTCGTTATTTATTTTAAAAAGTTTTGCCTCAAAACTACCCTCATTTTGATTTTTGAGATTTGATTTTTGAAGTTGAGCTACCAGGCTCCAATATTCTTGTTTTTGAAATTTTTCTCTTTCACGCTCGCGTTCCACAATCAGTCTTACTGCTACCGATTGCACGCGGCCGGCCGAAAGCCCGCGCGAAACTTTTTTCCAAAGAAGGGGTGAAAGTTTATAACCAACCAAGCGATCTAGCACGCGTCGGGCCTGTTGGGCGTCTACTAAATTTTGCTCAATTTTTCTGGGGTGTTTTAACGATTCTAAAATTGCTCGTGCGGTTATTTCATGGAAAACTATGCGTTCAATTTCTTTTTTATTTTTATCTAAACCTAGAGCTTTAACTAAATGCCAAGAGATGGCTTCACCCTCACGATCTTCGTCTGTTGCCAAAATAATTTTATCTGATTTTTCAGCAGCTTTCTTTAACAGTGAAACCTGCTTTTTAGCCTTGGTGGGAATAATATACTTAGGCTCAAAATCATGTTCCACATCTATACCAAGGTCGCTTTTAGGCAGGTCGCGCACATGGCCAAAAGAGG
>CAYHXG010000096.1:0-2462 GCA_964360575.1 uncultured Candidatus Saccharibacteria bacterium
CAAGCGGCTTTTCTTGCTGGTGACTACCAGGGCCAGCTTCCCGCCGGGTTTTAAGACGCGGTGACATTCTTGCAACATCCTATCAGGACCATCAACATTGTGAAGCACATGTTTAACAATAACGGCATCAAAGCGACCACCGGGAAACTTCAATTCTCTGCCGTCGCCCACGGAGAATTTTATGCCTAGTTTCTCTTGCCTGTTAATCCTGTTTGCTTGCCGCAGTATTCCCGGCGCTATATCCACCCCAAACATTTCGCCCTGTTGCCGATATATCTTTCTCAATGAAACCAAAACATCACCATTACCGCAACCAACATCAAGAATACTCTCCCGACCCTTAAGCTTAAGAAAATTAAAAATTGTCCTCACCAAATCAACCCGCGGCTTAAAGTATCTATGGAAAGATTTTCTTCTTAATAATTTTTCCTCCGAAGAATAATTATCGTTGCAATAAGTGGGAATGATTTTCATCAATTAATTTAGTTTGTCCTAATTATGGTTTCCAAAAAACCAACACTCCTTTTATACGACAAGCCGTCCCGGAAGGGAAAAAGAAGTTGAGCCAAACCCAGCCGTTTGTTTCTGTCTAATGACGGATCGGCTAAAAAATCGTTTATGGCTTTAATCATATCGCCATCGTTATCTTTAACCAGTCTAACCGCTCCGGAGTCCACCACCGGCCGATAGTGATCGTGTTCGGGAACACGCAAAACCGGCTCCCAATAATTGATGACGGGCTTATCCAACAGTATGGCTTCCAAAGATACCGTGGAACAGTGGTTGATATTGACATCAGAGTAAAGCAAGGAATATCTTAAATTCAACAGGTCGTCGCCAGACATTATCTCGGGGGGCTGTTCCAAATACAGGTCCTTCAAACCGTGAAACTCCCCAAAACGATCTCGTTTAGACAAAGGATGCGCTCTAATAAAAATATTGACGTAAGGGATCAAGCCGTTGCTTCTTAGATCAATCACGCGGCGCAAAGAATCTTCGTCAAACGAATAACCTTTTTTGGTGGTATATAAAACGGTTTTATGGGCCGGGTTAAGACCCTTAGAAACCAGAAACTCCGCCCGACTGGGAATTTTATCAAACTCGGCAAAGTGATGATCAAAACGGATCGGCCCGGAAACAAAAACCCGATCCGGATTGTATCGGTGAATGGTTATGGCTTCTTGGCGCATAGGCTCATGCCAGGCAATAAAATAATCAGCCGGCCTGACGCGGGACACTCTGGTTGTCAGCCCGTCCCAGTTGCAGTCAACCGACACAGATTTAATGCCGCATTTTTTGGCCAGCATTATGGCCTCGGCATCAACATTATTCAAACCGGGAGTGGCCGTTATAATTAAGGACGGTTTGTAGCTCTGGCAATAATTTCTAAAATCCCCAGAACCCCTAAGTAGCGATAGCTCCAATCTATAAAAAAATCTACTCGTTAGAATGTTGGCCAAAGGCCGACTCATTATTCTTAATAAAGTATTATCCCTGTTCTGGCCGCGACGATGTCTATAAAGTTTAGCCGTCGCTAAATGATCAAACTCCCTGATACAGCTAAACCTTAAAATCTTCGTTAAATCAAACAACCATTTGTTACGAAACTTATATTTAACATAAGTAACATCGGGCGATTGGTAATAACCTTCGGCTATAGCCGTCTCCGAATCAATATTTCTTGTAAAAAGAATAACTTTGTACTTGGCCGACAAGTATTGAAGATAATTTGTTTTAAGCAAGTCGCCAATAAAAGTAGGTTTATCTACAAACAAAAAAATGGTTGCCATGGTAAATTATTGAGCAATGGAATTAAGAAAATCCCTGACATCGTTGGCGTCGTATCGAGGCAAAAGAAAAGGGCTGTCCTGGTCGGATACATTTCTGCGCTCTATGGTCACGGCATGATCAAAACCCAGCGCTTTCAAAACTTTTACGCCCTGACCGGTACTGTGGCCATGGGAATAAGAAAAGATACTAACATCTTTTCCCGTAATGCCAAACAGAATATCTTTGGATAACTTTATATCACGGCGCATAAACTCCGCTTCAACAACTCCCATTGAATAATGCCGGTGGGAATGGCTACCGATCACCATGTTTTGGGCGTGTAGGTTTTTAACCTGATTTTTGGTCATAAAAATTTTACCACCTATGCTTTGTTCGTTCAAACCAAATTTTTTGAAACAATACCTTAAGAAGCGTCCTTTTATGTCTTCGCTTAGAATAATCATTGTTTCCTTAAAGTTGGCCGTAAGAACGTCTTCATGCCACCGGCGGTCGTATAACCTATGATCATCCGGAATGGGATATAAAGATTTCAAATCCGGATAAAACCTCTCCATGAAAGAACCAAAAAGAGCGACCACCTCCTGGGGCGAAGCCACCGACAATATAGCATGCATTTTGTGAGTGGCCGGCACTCCGCCCTCAAAAGTTGAAGTTATGGGAAAGAATGTGCC
>CAYHXG010000097.1:0-2434 GCA_964360575.1 uncultured Candidatus Saccharibacteria bacterium
TGCGTGGCCGGAAAGGTTTCTTGAGGAATGTTCCTTCTACAGCCGAGGAAACTTTCGCTTTAGTTCTGTCGCTGGTTAGAAACATTCCTTGGGCTTTTGATGATGTTAAAAATAACCATTGGAATCGGCTGGATTGGCGGGGTTATCAACTTTTGGGTAAGACGATAGGCCTTTTGGGTTTTGGCCGGTTAGGGCGGATTGTGGCGCGCTACGCCAAAGCGTTTGATATGAAAATAATAGCTTGCGACCCCAATGTTTCGGAAAAATTTATGAAATCGCGCGGGGTAGCTAAGGTTAACCAAGAGGAATTATTTAAGGAGTCGGATATTGTCTCCTTGCACGTGTTATTGACCGACGACACGCATAATTTAGTCAGAGAGAAACATTTAAGATCAATGAAATCATCGGCCTATTTTATCAACACTGCCCGGGCCGAGCTTGTTGAAAAGGGTACACTGGAAAAGGCTCTAAAACAAAAATGGGTCGCGAGCGCGGCGGTGGACGTTTTATGGGATGAAAAAGGCGATGGCAGTCATTTAAAAAATAATTCCCTAGTGAAATACGCCCGGAAAAATAAAAATCTTATAATCTTACCTCACATTGGTGGCGCTACTTATGAGGCCATGCAAATAACCCAAGATTATATTGCTGGTCTAGTTTTCAAACATTTGAAAAAGTGAAATATGTCGTTACCAATTTTGCTTATGGCACGGGGCCATATTTGAGGACCACAGAGTTAGCTTTGGCTATAAATGAACAGCTAGAATCGCAAGGTCAAAATCGGCTAAGGATTATAGTACCCTGGGTTTATGGCGAAAAACAAAAGTGTATAATGCTTGAGGAGCTTGCCGTTGTAAACCAAAAATATCCTGGCGAAATTTTGCTGTGCGCTCGGCTGGGGGAGATTCTCAAAACTATTTTTTACGGCGATAATACCTACCAGCAAGCCCTAGAAATCTGGGCCGATAAATTTGCCGAGGTCAATTTGGCGGCATCAAGCTTGTTAAAAGGCGAAATTGAAGTAGAAGATCTTGATGGCAATAAAAGAGTTGTCTCGGGTCAAGACATTGTTTTGGAATTATCTCGTTCCGGTCGTGTAAAGTACGGTTTGCCGTTTAGTTGTGGAGTAAGTTTCGGCCATGTTTCCGAGATCCTAAAAAATACGCTGGAAGTTTCCCAAGAAGAAATTGCGGTAAATAGGGAATTGGTAAAAAGAGTTATTCCTTTGGCCGAGGAAATTGAAAGCCAGCACGAACTTTTAGCCATCGCGCATCCGGGAACGTTTTCTTATTTGGAAAATCGCCGACCGTATTCAAAAGAAATTTTAATACCACCAACTATTTATCCGCCTGTGCCTAACCAAGACGATATAGCTGAAGGTGTTTATGTAACCATCACTGGGATTCCCGGTCTAGAGCGGTTGTATCAAGAGGCTAAGGAACTAGGATTAAAGATTTACAGCAATGATCCCAAAGCTGTGCCCGGTTCGGAAAAACTTTTGCCGCATGTTGTGGCTAACCCCAGAATAAAATTCCAGTTTGCCCGAAGCGGTTGGGGTTCGGTGTGGCTCTCTCAACTTTCGGGTACGCCTTTTGTGGCTCCATCGTTTGACCCGTTGGATGACCCAGAAATTTACTTTAACAATAAGTGTATTGAAAAACTGGGTTTGGGTATTATTTACCGTGATCAAAGCTTGAATGATTTAATCAAAGAAGCCGAAATCTTGAAGCCAAAGATTCTAACCCTCAACCAAGGATTACTGGATCGATTTGGCACTTTGGATGGTAATCGTTATGCCGCCAAATTGATAGCCGAAAAGCTCAAGTCTAGGCTCTAGCCCCGAATTGTATTATATGATTCCTATAGGCTTGTCCCGCACCTTTCAAAAGGTGCGGGATTTTTGTTTGCCTGCGCGGAACATATCTGTTAATTTTAGGGTTATATTATTTGAGTAATGCCCGATAGTAGAATTCCCAAAAAGTTTTTGTTTTAGTAGATAATTTGCGGGTTCTAACATTGGGTATGTTTATAATTACGGCCAGTGTTGGCTAGATTATTAATTTACAAAAACCTAAATGAAAATTGGAAATTCACTACCGGGTAAACCTAAAATAATTGTGGAATTGTGTCAAAATCATGGTGGCGACAGGCAAGTTTTGAAAGATATGATCTACGCCGCCAAAGAAAACGGGGCGGATATAGTTAAAGGGCAACTAATTTTTTCAGACGATCTAACTCATCGCCCAAGGTTTGATGAAGGCGAAGAGGAACATAATGGTGTAAGAAAAACCATCAAGCGTCCTTATCAGGCAGAATTTGATCGGTTAAAGACCTTGGATTTATCCGAGGATGATCACCGGTTTTTTATGGATGAAGCTAGTAAGGTGGGTATTACACCCATGCTCACAGTCTTTTCCAGAAGGAGAATTTCTTT
>CAYHXG010000098.1:0-2387 GCA_964360575.1 uncultured Candidatus Saccharibacteria bacterium
CAGTTTACGGCCGGCAATATACAAGTATTTAGGCGTAAAGACGGCCAAAATATGACCCTGCCCTTGGCCAGTGAATTCCATAAAGAGATACTGTATCCGCAGGACAAAAGTCCTAGCGAGATGGGCTGTGAGGAATTAGCCGAGAGAGGAGGTGAGCCCCAGCTCTTAATAACCAACAATGCTGTGGCCGTGGCCATGCTCAATGCTTTCTACGCTTTTTTGGAAGGCAAGCTAAATTACGACGAAGTCTATTTGGATATTCTCACGGGTAACACCAGACAGGTGCAGCGTGAGAGTTATCTTAACCACACAACTACCTAAAGGAGGTCCAGTATGACGGTCCGAGTACTCTGTGGCGCCAACGCCCAGAACGTGGATATGTCGGGCAAGTCAGTAGCCGATGTCCGCGGGTTCATGCAGCAAACTCTCAACATTCCAGCCGGAGCCGAAGCGCTCGTAACCGGCCGCAGGGTGGGTGATGATTACGTTCTCCAGGAGAACGAGCAGTTGGAGTTTGTGAGGGAGAGCGGGCGGAAGGGGTAGTTTCATTCGCGGGAGTTTAGATGTTCATTACCAAAAACAACAGGTAACCACAAAAGGTTACCTGTTTTTATATTTTTAATGAACTACTTGGTGTTGTTACCAGATTTATGTGCTAGGACCACAAGACCAGCAATGACGAGTGTAATATTTTTAAAAACAAACTCGCCCGAAAGGGTCAAAATAGGAAAGTGGGGGTTAAACATGAGTTCGGGCGCGGTAAAGAAAACGCTGAATGTGCCTAGAAGATGCAGAATCAAAACAGTGTGCGTTATTTTCTTAAAAATATTAGTAAGTAGTCCCAAACCAATCAAGGTTTCCAACACGCCTAAAACTATATTGCCTGTGCTGGTTGCGAGCATAGGAAAACTGGCGTTAACGATTTCATAAACAGGATTATAGCCCGCCACTTTAAGCGCGCCAAACCAAAAGAAAATTAAACCAAGTGACAATCGTAGATACTTGATTAAGGTATTGGGGTTTAAATTTTTATTCATGTTTTTTCCAAAAAAGAGATAGGGTTATCAGAAGCAAAAAAGCGGTGAAACCCATGAGGGGCAGGGTGATGTAGCCGAAGGTTAAAAAATACCTTTGAGCGCAACTTACGGCAGCAGCAGCGCATACAATAGAAGGCAAGAGATCCATTTGCAAGAGCGATTGATAGCCGGCGATGATAGCTCCAACAATAGTGAGAGTTCTAATGTAGGGTTTAACCGAATAGTCTTTTTTGATTAACGCTACTCCGAGTATAAATACCAGAGGAAACATAAAAATTCTCTGCCACCAACACAAAAGGCAAGGTTCGTAGCCAGCAACTTCGGAATAAAATAAACTGCCCAGTGTGGCTCCCAGCGCCACAATAAATGACAAAGCTAAAACTTTACCGGTCACGAATCTCTCTACCGCACTATTTTTAACTAGTTTTGCCCAAATTAAAAAAATAATGAATATTTGGGTGAGAACCGTTAAAACGGAAACGATGTAATTAACCGCGGTCGTCATTTTGATTCAGGAAGAACACAGCCGGTTTTTTCGGCTAGAGTTTTTAAAGGTATTTCGCCAGTTAGACGCGAGCCGTCTTTAAATTCCCAGGCGGGGTAGCCTTCTATATTCTTTTCGCGGCAAGTTGTGTTTTGAGCTCGGCCGTCGGGCGTGGAGCATTCCACATAAGGTAACAACCTTTCTGACCGGCCAAACATCTTTTTTTGGTTTTGGCAGTGCGGGCACCAGAAAGCGCCATAAAAAATGGCGCCGTTATCTTTTAAACATTGAGCGAACTCGTCTAATTCGCCCGGCTGGCGGTAGTCATAAATAGCATAGCCAATTAGTGCAACTAAACCTACAATAATCAAACCGATTACTATTTTTGCGGTGTTCACTTTTTGTTTTTATTTTAGCACAGCTTTACCAAAGGGCACGCTGAAGGCTCGGCACCAAACCCAAACTTCGTTAAAATTTTCGGGGTTTAATTCGGCCGGCACTTCATAGTTTTGGCCGCCCTCGCTGCCTTTTAGTTTACCCAAACGAGCTGCGGCGGTATATTCGCCATCTTTGCCAAAATGTACAAAGAGATCGGGCCCGTTGGTTACCTTAAAATCGATTTCCAAACGCACAAAATATTTTTCGCCAGATTTTATAAGTTTAGCCGTGCCTTGGGCATTGTGGCTGGCCAAGCCTTCAAACGAGCCGGTTCCGATTGTTTCCATCTCTGGTGGCGAGACATCGAAAGCCGGCGCCGATTTCTGCTGCATTATGTCGCTTATGGGTTCGTCAACTTTGGTGGTAATAAAAAGAGGCGAGATTAACCAATAGGCTACTCCTAAAACCACCGCACCGCCCAAAACCAA
>CAYHXG010000099.1:0-2355 GCA_964360575.1 uncultured Candidatus Saccharibacteria bacterium
TTTGTATTGATTAAGTTTAATTTTCAACCTTTCTAAAATTAGTTTTAAAAATTTTCTTTTTCTTCTAAACAAAACCGCCAATTCGTTTTTGCCTTCAAAATTGAATACAAATTAGTCGCCGAGTCCGCCAATTCGGCGGATAAACTCCGCGAGGCGAACCAAAACCGCTTGATTTTTCCTTTCTGGTGCCCCGAGGAGGAATCGAACCCCCATTATAAGTTCCGGAAACTTACGTTCTATCCGTTGAACTATCGGGGCGAAGCGAAAATTTTAAGTGTGGCGATCGGCCACCACGAAAGCGCCATAGGACATAGGCTTGGTTTTAACCTCATAGCCGTTGCCGCGCACCATACCCACCACCTCTTTGATCATCTCGCGGGTAGCACCGTTTTCACCCACATCTACATGAATTTCGAAATTAAAGTTTTTTAAGCGTTCCTCATTTTTTAAAACATTAAATAGCTGCTTATAGACCACGCCGGCCACATCTAGAGATTTTAAAGTCTCGGTGTAAATTCTCTCGCGCAAAGTTTTTAAATTAGCACAGTGCTCACGCGTCCAAAAATAGCGCCCGCCCGCACCCACCCGGCGCACCACCACGGCCGTCACAAAATCAGTGCGGTCGAGGTAAACCTGCGAATCTGTGCCCACAATTACTTGGTACTCATGTTTTTCGCTCTCATGCAAATAATCGTGAATATCCCGAACCACTTCGGGAATATTCATGGCTCCTTTGGAGGGGCTAAAAAATCTGTTACTGGCAATATCCATATTTTAGAATAATGACGGACGCTGGGGGGTTAAGTCAACTGTTTTAGCATTTAAAATTCTATACATTTTAAAATACCTTTTGTCTTGGCGAGTATGGCAAAAAGCTTCTATGGTGTCGCCATTCATAGAATATATTTCTATATTCCTTTTCTTGCGAGCTTCTTCGCCATCTTCGGCTTTCATGGAAACATAATCAATTTCCACCATCTGCTTGTTCTTAAAAGCCTGACTCAAAACAATCTTGATGTCTTTTTTATCTTTCTCGACACTCCAACTCGCCGGCACGGTTTGCAGACCACTAACTCTCGATTCAAACAGAACCGAGCCGTGGTTTGAACCATATTCATAAATATCTTTGGTCAACTTAACATCCTGCAAACAATATTTTTTAATCTCGTCTATTTTACCTTCGCGAAACCATTTTAACGCTTCCAGACCATGCGAAGATTTTTGCTCGCCCAAAGTGGCTCGGGCGAGAGCGTCTAAACCCGGCCGATAACCCAAAGCCGCCTCCAGTTTTTCCATTAAATCCAGCGTAGGCGCTTGAGCCAAAGCTAAACTGTTAAAATAGGGCTGAAGAACTTGGTAATCGAAGTGCTTGGTGTTAAAGCCGATTATTAAATCGGCCGCGGCCATTGTTTTTTCCAACTCTGGGAGCTCTTTTTCTTCGTAAGCCCTGTAGCTGTCATCGGCGTAGTTGTAAACCCCAGCCACCGAAACGCCCAACATATGAACATTGCGATAACCACCCACTTCGGCAAATTCCTTTTGGGTTTCTACATCAAAAACAATGCGTTTATCGGGTTGCATTAAGGAATACTAGCATCCCAAACAAATAAATTTCAAGCTGGGATTTTAAAGGTCTGACCTTCCTAGAAGGTCAGACCTTTAGATTTCCCTAGTGGCTATTGGCTAGCTTCTTATCTTCTTGTACCCCAACCAGATCAAAGCTACGAGTGCGATGCCGAGGATTATAAAGCGCAGGTAATCGTTCATATCGGACCAATAGCGAATTGTGCCAACTATCAGCGACAATAAACCTCCGCCTAAAAAGCCATTAGCCACCGGCGCGGCGCTTATAGACAAGAAACCCAAGCCTAAAGAAATAAGGCCCAGGATCACGAGAATTACAAAGACATTGCGGTTATAAACATCGCGGACACTTTCGTAATTTTCACGGCACTTAGCTGTGGCGTCGCACCAACTGGTTTGAGGCTCTAGTTTTACAGGAATGGGCCTGCCTTCGTAACTAACTTGATTGCTTTCGTACCATCGCCCACCCACCGCTTCGCACGAAGTTTTTTCGGTATAAACTTTTTGAGTTAGCTCGGCCGAGCAAAAATTTTCAAATTTAGGTTCTTTATAAAACGTAAACACACCGTAATTGAAAAACAAATTAAGCACCACTACAATGGCCAAAGCCAAAATTATTTCTTTTATTTTTGACATACCCAGTCAGACAACTTTGACAGTTGTCTTTTATTAAACTTGTAAATAGACTTCTTATTTTTATTTAAACATCCAAACATTTTCCAATGCTGATACCAGCGGTTACGACTTTGGTTTAATAGTCAAAGTTGTTCT
>CAYHXG010000100.1:0-2346 GCA_964360575.1 uncultured Candidatus Saccharibacteria bacterium
AACGATCGTTGTAAAGTTGTTAACAATATTCTTATCTTAACGAATCTCTTACGATCGTAGGAATCTTGTTAAGATAGGAAATTATAAACTATTTTAGATATTAGTTTAGGATTTTAATTTCTCTACGGCCTGCGAGAGCATTTCGCAATATAAGTTTAAGCCAATTTGGTTGATGTGGCCCGATTGGTTGCGACCCAAAATATTGCCGGCGCCGCGGAGTTCTAGATCGCGCAAGGCGATTCTAAAGCCGTCGCCCAAGTTGGAAAACTCTTGAAGCGCCGTCAAGCGGCTTTCGGCTAGAGGCGAGATTATTCGCGGGTCAAACAAAAAATAAACCACGGCTTTAATGTCGCGCCGGCCCACGCGGCCGCGCAGTTGGTGAGCTTGAGATAGACCCAATTTTGTAGCGTCGGAAACAATTAAGGTGTTAGCGTTTGGTAGGTCGATTCCATTTTCAATAATGGTTGTAGAAACTAAAACATTAGTTTTGCCACTTTTAAAACTTTCCACCGCGTCTATTATTTGTTTTTCACCCATGCGGCCGTGCAAAGCTGTTAAACGCGACGCCGGCACAAGTTCTTTTAGCTTTTCCATAACTGAGTTTATTTTATGAATTCTGTTTTCCAAAAAGAACACTTGCCCGCCACGCGCGAGTTCAAATTCTATGGCTTTTTTGATTGTGTCCCAAGAAAATCTTTCCACTTTGGTTTCAATGGCCTCGCGGCCCAAAGGCGGCGTTTGAATTTTAGAAATGGGCTTTAAGTTGGACATAGCTAGGTAAAGCGTGCGGGGAATGGGTGTAGCTGAAAGCATCAGAACATCAACATTAGTTTTTAATTTTTTAACCCACGCACCAGAGGGCTCACGGCCTTTGCTTAAAGTTGTTTCATGGTTCAAAGAGCCCTCGGTGTGGGGTTCCGCTCCGCTTATTTTATAAAGAGAAGGTGACCATTCCAATTGGCGGAGCTTCATCTTTTCTTTTTGTAAAACCCCGAATCTTTGCTCTTCATCAATAATCAAAAGCCCTAAATCTTTAAATTCCACATCTTTAGATAGTAGGCGATGCGTGCCAATGGTTACATCGGTTAAACCCGATTTTATTTCGCCCGCCAGTTTTTTATTTTTATCTTTCGGGTTTAGGCGGCTAAGCATGGCGATATTAACGCCATATTTTTCGAGCCGTGCGCCAAAAACATCAAAATGCTGGCGGGCTAAAATAGTGGTGGGCGCAATTAAGGCTACTTGCTTACCTGAAAGCACGGCTTTAAAAGTGGCACGCAAAGCAAGTTCCGTTTTGCCAAAGCCAACATCGCCCACTAAAACACGGTCCATGGGTTTTTCTGATTCCATGTCTTGTTCTATTTCTTGCCAACTGCGGGCTTGGTCGGGTGTTTCGGGAAACTCAAAGTCGGTTATTAGGTTTTTTAGTTCGCTAGTTTCTTTTATAAAGCTGAAGCCTAGAGCAGTTTCGCGGTGGGCGTAGAGTTGTAATAAATCTTTAGCTAGTTTTATAACATCCTCTTTGGCTTTTGTTTTAACCTTGTGCCACAAACTACCACCCAAACGGTGCACTTTGGGGCGGGTAAAGCCCACATACAAAGATATTTTTTTAGATTGGTGAAAGGGCAAGAATAGTCTGTCTCCGCCAGCATATTCAATTTCAAAATAGTTTTCTAGGTTGGCTGTGGCGCCTTTTAAGTGGCCGATGCCATGATCGGTATGCACCACATAATCGCCGGGTTTAAAACGGGTGTAGAGATTTTCTTCAAGGTCCAACTCCGTCTTTATGTTAAACCTCGGAGGTTTAACAAGTGAGGTGATGGATTCAATTAGGTTGCCGTTAAAATCGAGTGCAACTGGTGTATCTAAATTTATGGGCCAGATTGTGAGCACCGAGCCGATAAAAGAAATTTCGCCGGGGGTTAAAACCCGGCTGGTTTTGGTGTAACTGTGGTCGGCGAATTCCCGCAACAGCGCCAAGGGATTAATTTTTAGATCTTTTTCTAGCGGGCGAATATGATTACGCCACCACAAGTTTTTGCCGCATAAAACTTTGATCTTGCTTTCGTTTTCTTTAAACCACAAAACACCCTGATTTTTAAATTCAGGGATGTTCGCGACGATAAGTATGGAATCTAACGCGAGTTTAGCCATCGCCTGGGGGTATTATATAGGGAAGGGGTAAAGGGGGCAAGAAAAAGCAGTGTGCAAGATCTGATCTTGCACACTGATGGGCTAAAACTCTGGTTTAATGGCATAAATACTGGACTTTTGGTACGTCTTGCTAAGTGGGGGTTGACAGGATTTGTGGACATGCTATACTGAAGCCAGTACCATAAAGTTTGG
>CAYHXG010000101.1:0-2324 GCA_964360575.1 uncultured Candidatus Saccharibacteria bacterium
TTCAATCAAATAATCTTCCTCGACTTTATCAAAAAAAATGATTCTGGTGAGTAGTGAGTAGTGAGTAGTGAGTAGTTGGAGCGCTTCGCGCTCCGGCCCTTGCCCGACGATAACATATTTTAGATTCGGAAATCTAGCCGCAACTTCGGAGAAAGCGCGAAGAGAATACTCATAACCCTTTCTCTTTTTAAGCGCCCCCACGCTTAAAACATACGGTTTGAGATTTCCAACATCTTGAAACTTGAAACTTGAAACTTGAAACTTTTCATAGTCTACTCCGTGGTTGATGACCTCAATTTCTAAACCCGGAACACCCCGCAAAACTTCCGCGCGAGTATTGCGGCTCACAGCTACCAATTTATCGGCCCGGCGATAAGCCCACTTCAATAATTTTTTTTTGATTGGTTGATACAACGGCTTCACCGCCCCGGTGCCAATAAGAGTTATAACGACTTTATTTTTTAATCCGACTGACGCCAGCACAGCTAAAAAACCGTGCGGCCAGCCGTCCAAAGCGTGAATCACGTCAAAATCTTTTACGGTTTTTCGCAACCGTCTTAAAAAAGGAACCAACCTCCATAGGTTTAAGGCCACTCCGTCCAACGTCACCACTTTGGACTGCAGATCAGGCGCTGATTTATTAAGCGCTTCTATCAAAGACGAGCAAAACCGGCCCGAACCGGTTTTCTCGTTAAAATCGTTATTTAGGTAACATATTCTCATAATCAACTATTTGCCATCATACAATGGTTTTGGTATAAATATAACCAATGAACTTGCTAAAAACACTCATAATTGCCGTATCGTCACTACTGGTGGGGATACTCTACGTCCTGCCGCCTTTGGTCGTTAAAGAACGGTTTGAAAAACAAGACCAGCCCTTTGTTCTTAATTACGCCATCTATCGCGACGAGTTGATTTACATGAATAGAGCCAGGGAGGTCTACGACGGCCATTGGCCGCCCGTTGATCTATATTTTGACGATCAGGGAACAACGGTGATGAACGCCTTACCCTCGTTCATAATGTCTGCCTTTCTAACTGCGTTTCGCGGCGACGCGGTCACTTCGTATTTAGCGGCGGTATTTATTTTTTCCGCGTTGATATTCCTGCTGTTTTTCTTTTTGGGCAACTTGCTGTTTAATCGTTCCTTGGTCTGGTCGTTGTTTTTCGCTTACGTTGGCATTCTTACGCCCATCGCTTTAAGAATCTTAAACTTTGACGGAGCTTAAACTGAAAGAAATTTTTACCGACACCAGCTCTGACGGTTTCAAAGAAACCTTCAGGGAGTTTTTAGGCTATTTCGTAAAACAGTTTTACCCGGGAGTAAAAACGCAAATAGAGAAACTTTACTTCGCCCGATTTGACTACCCGTTATTCGTTTTTCCTGTTTTTATTCTGGCCATCCTGGGTCTTGCGGCTTTTTGGAAAAAACCGACCAAGCTGCGCGCCTTGGGCGCGGCCGCGCCGGCCGGTCTGCTTTTTTACTTCTATTTCCATTACTGGGTTTACTGGACGGCGGTAGTTTTCATATTGTTCGCCTACACGATCATTTTTGAGCGGCGGGATAAGATTCGCCTGAAAAACTTCTTGCTGCTGACCATCTTACTCGGATTAGTCGCTACGCCTTACTTTATAAACTACTTTAATTTTTCCCGGGATGCTTCGTCGGACGATTATACCCGCCGACTGGGCATAGCCGAAGGCAGGGAACCAGGTTTGGCGGAACTCGGTTTTGACTATATTTTTTACGCCATCTTGGCGGCAGCCGCTTATAAACTATTTTGGAAAAAAGATCGTCTTAAAGCCATTTTGATTTGGAGTTTTCTCGCCGCCGCCGTTTCAATTTGGAACATCCAGTTAATCGCGGGTTTCGTGCCGGCCCCTAATAATTTTAGAAGAACCGTCAGCCCCCTCTTGTTTATAATCATCGCCATGATTGGTTACAAATTATCAATA
The DNA here is from genome assembly GCA_964360575.1 of uncultured Candidatus Saccharibacteria bacterium. Classification (GTDB taxonomy): domain Bacteria; phylum Patescibacteriota; class Minisyncoccia; order JACQLN01; family JACQLN01; genus JACQLN01. The sequence continues at coordinate 1,960 of CAYHXG010000101.1, forward strand.
AGATTTTCGGTTGCCATCCCTCGGTTCAAAAAAATTGTGGCGGTTGTTTTGGTTGTCTTGACTTTATTGGTCGTCTCAAAAAAAATAAACAATGTCATCGCGATTAAAAACAACCCCGAGGACCGTATTCTGGAAAATTACGAATTCTCGCGGGACATACAGGAATCCTGGGATTGGATCAACGTTAACCTGAAACCGGAACCGAAAATAATTTCTGATTCATTTATGACCTCTCTGTACTTAAACGCCCACACGTCGGCCCGGCCGTTCTTGCCGCTGGGCAACTTGACCGTCAAATCCACCCAAGAATTGGAAAAAAGATTTTTATCGGCCAATAAACTCTTCAACGTCAGCCCCGAAACCCT
>CAYHXG010000102.1:0-2299 GCA_964360575.1 uncultured Candidatus Saccharibacteria bacterium
GAATCTGACGTAAAAGAATTATTGCGCAAGAATTTAGAAGCTTCGGTAAGAACTTTGCATTTGGTAGAAAAAATGCACAGAGCGGCTTTGTGGGCTAGATTTTTTAGTTTTTTAAAGTGGGTTGTTATCGTTGGAGCTACAGTCTGGGGTTATTTGGCTTTGCAACCTTATTTGGAAAAGGCTCTCGGCCTAAGCCGAGAAATTGGCAACCTCCAGAACTCTCTACCGCAAAACGGTGGCTTGGAGAATATTATAAAAAGTTTTTTGGACAGGTGATTTGTAAGTTAGGAGGGTTGGCTGCCCGCCCAAGGCGGGTCCGCCTAGGGCGGAAGTGGTTGAATAGTTATGTATTACGTTTACATTCTTAAAAGTGATAAGACTGCTAAACTATATAAAGGTTCAACCGGCGATTTAAAAGCTAGGTTGTTAAAACATAATAGGGGCGATGTTTTGTCTACCAAGGCAGGTCGTCCGTGGAAGTTAATTTATTACGAAGCTTTTATAAATAAAACAGATGCTTTAAGGGAGGAAAATTTTTTAAAATCAGGTAAGGGTAGAGAAAGAATAAGTTATTTGTTTAGTAAATAATGGAGGGTTGGCTGAGCGGTTTAAGGCGCCGGTCTCGAAAACCGGTTGGGGAGAAATCCTCTCGAAGGTTCAAATCCTTCACCCTCCGCAAGTGAGTTCGCTTGCCCTTCCGTGGCTTTACTTGTCCTGCGAAGCCTTGGCGAAGTAGGAGCGAAGGAGGGAATCTCACCCCCACCGCAGCAATTTACAAAAGCGTAAAGTGTTACTTGATCTATTGAAGTGGAACTCCAATAGGGTTGAGAAGTCGATACAAAAAATCCGCTCCGACCAAAGTCGGAGCGGAGATTGTTTTTACAGGGGAGAAAGCATCCATTTCAACAAAGCCATTCGTATAAACATACCATTGCCAGCTTGTCTAAAATATCTGGCTCTAGGGTTAAAATCAATTTCAGTCGAAATTTCATTATTTCTCGGCAGAGGGTGCATTATTATTGCGTTTTGGTTTAATTTTTTGACCTTTTCTGGAACTAAGGCAAACTTTTTTTCTAATTCATCATCTATCTCCGATCCACGCTCTTTTTGGATTCTAGTTTGATAGATTACATCAACATCTTCAATGTCTTGCAAAAAATAATCTAAGACTTCAACCTTAATCTCTTTTCTTTGGAGATAGCTAATAATGTCTTGATTCATACCTAGCTCTTTGGGCGAACAGAAAATTATTTTTACACCTTTGTATTTTGCCAGAAGATAAGCCAACGAACGAACGGTTCGGCCATTCAGAAGATCACCTATCATCATAATGTTAATGTCATCGATACGTCCTAAGCATTGTTGAATAGTGTAAATATCGAGCAAGGCTTGTGTAGGGTGTTCGCCGATGCCATCACCAGCATTGATTATGGGTACACTACTTACTTTGGCTGCGCGCATAGCCGCGCCAGTTTCGTGGTGACGCAAGACAATAACATCTGGGTAATATTCGCAAAGTACTTGGATGGTATCTTCCAAAGTCTCGCCTTTGGCTACCGAAGAGAAAATTTTAGCATCCTCTGTAGAAGTAACACGCATGCCAAGACGTTGTGCAGCATCAGAAAAAGAAAATCTAGTGCGTGTTGAAGGTTCGTAAAATAAAATAAACATACCTCGGTTTTCCAATTCTCTGGCGGTTTTAAATAATCCATGATAATTTCCGTTTTCAACTTCTTCACGCAAGCTACTTGCCTCGGCAAATATTTTTTCCATAAATTCTGGAGTAAACTGTCGAGCTTCCAAAATATGCCGTAAGCCAGAATTTTTCATTTTATCTCCCCGTTAGTTAGAAAAGAACCATGGCTTAATAGCCACTGGAATGTTAGCAAAGATTAGGTAAATTCTGCAAATTCGTTTTTAAAATTATAAGTCCCGTGCCATAATTTCTTTATGAATAAGAATGTGCATTTTATCGGCATCGGTGGCATTGGAGTTTCGTCACTTGCTCAATATTATTTGGCTAGGGGTTGGAAAGTTATAGGTTCCGACGCTGTAAAGTCGGAAATTACGGATGACCTTAAAAGGCGAGGAGTTAAGATATTTATCGGTCAGCGCGCGGCTAACATCAAATCGCCCGATTTGGTTATTTATTCGGCCGCCATCAAGCCCAATAACCCCGAGTTTTCCGAGTCGCGAACAAAGGGTTACCCTTTGTTAAGCTATGCCCAAGCGGTGGGCGAGTTAACTAAAAAATATTTCACTATAGCCATCGCGGGTTCGCATGGCAAAAGCACTACCA
>CAYHXG010000103.1:0-2289 GCA_964360575.1 uncultured Candidatus Saccharibacteria bacterium
AATGCCTCAAGTTAAAAACAAAACCCGATGCCCGTGGGTGGGGGAAAATCCGTTATATATTAAATATCACGACCAAGAATGGGGCATGCCGATTTATGACGACAGTAAGATTTTTGAGTTTTTGGTTTTGGAAAGCGCTCAAGCGGGTCTAAGTTGGCTAACCATTTTAAAGAAACGCCAAAATTACAAGAAAGCTTTTGCGGGGTTTAACCCGGTAAAAGTTGCTAAGTTTAATGCAAAAGATTTTAAACGTTTAATGGCAGATGCCGGCATAGTTAGAAACAGATTAAAGATTTCGGCGGCTATAAACAACGCGCAAAAGTTTTTAGAAGTTAAAAAAGAATTTGGCACGTTTGGTAAGTATATGTGGGGTTTTACCGGTGGCAAGGTAATAAAGCATAAAATAAGCACATTAAAGGATTATCCTGTTAAAATTGAAGAAGCCGAACTTTGGGCGAAAGATTTAAAAAAGCGGGGCTTCAGATTTTTAGGTGCCACTATTTGTTATGCGCACATGCAAGCAGTAGGCATGGTTAACGACCACGCGGTAAATTGTTTTAGAAACAAGAAATGAAAATTCCAAACCATGTAGAAAATATATTAAGTGAACTAGAAAAAAACGGCTACCAAGCGTATTTGGTGGGTGGGTGTGTGCGCGACATTTTAATGGAGCGCACTCCTTTCGATTGGGATGTAACCACCAACGCCCAGCCCGAGGAAATTCAAAAAATATTTGTGGATAGTGTTTATGAAAACGATTTTGGGACTGTTGGGGTCAAAGTAGTAACAAGTGACAAAGGACAAGAGACAAAGGAAATTGTGGAGGTTACGCCGTTTAGAAAAGAAGCATCTTACACCGATAAGCGCCATCCCGATAAAGTAATTTTTACCGAAAAAGTAGAAGACGATTTGGCGAGAAGGGATTTTACGGTTAACGCAATGGCAATGGGGTTAAAGCACGAAGCACGAAATTCGAAGCACGAAACAATATCTAAATCCAAAAACTCAAATAATAAAAATGTTTTAGGTTTGGAACATTCTAATTTAAAATTTGTTTCGAATTTCGATATTAGAATTTCGGATTTTATTTTGGTTGATCCATTCGATGGTCAAAAAGATATTAAAGCTAAATTGATTAGAGCAGTTGGTAAACCCGAAGATAGGTTTAGCGAAGACGCTTTGCGCATGATGCGAGCGGTGCGTTTTGCGGCTCAGCTAGGTTTCTCCGCCCAAGGCGGACCAGCCTCGGGTTGGGATATTGAAACGGAAACAAAATCAGCCATAAAATTACTGGCTAATAACCTTAAAGCTATTTCGCACGAACGAGTGCGCGACGAGCTTACAAAACTTATTGGGTCCAATGATCCCGAGAAAGGTATTTTGCTGATGCAAGAATTAGGCCTGTTAAAAATTGTTTTACCAGAAGTAGAAGAGGGTGTGGGTGTTGCGCAAAACAAGCATCACATCTACAACGTCTTTGAGCACTTGGTAAAATCGCTCGGCTTTGCGGCAAAATATAATTTTAATATCTATGTTAGATTTGCTTCGCTTCTGCATGACATTGGCAAGCCACGTTCCAAACAAGGCGAAGGTGCCGATGCTAATTTCCACGGCCACGAATTTGTGGGCGCTAAAATGGCGGCCCGGGCTTTAGAGCGCTTAAAATTCCCCAAAGACTTTATAGAAAAAGTTTATACTTTGGTGCGCTATCATATGTTTTATTACAACGTGGGCGAAGTTACCGATAAATCCGTCCGCCGGCTGGTGAGAAAAGTTGGCCCCGAAAATATGCAGGAACTTTTGGAAGTTCGCCAAGCCGAACGCAAAGGTTCGGGTGTGCCCAAGGCCGAACCTTACCGCTTGCGTCATCTTAAGTTTATGATAGAAAAGGTTTCGCGTGATCCGTTAACCGTGGGCATGTTAAAAATAAATGGTGACGATGTAATGCAGGCTCTTACCATTGAGCCTGGGCCAAAAGTGGGCTATATTCTTAATGCCTTATTGGAGGAGGTTATAGATGATCCAGAACGTAACAAAAAGGAGAACCTTCTAGAAAGGATAAAAGAATTAAATAATTTATCTGGCGAAGAGTTAGTTAAATTGGCCGAGGCCGGTAAGGAAAAATTAGAGGAAGAAAGAGAAAAGGAGGATGAGGGCATAAAGGAGAAATATTACGTTAAATAATGTTCGGGCTGGAGTATGCCGGTAGTACGTGCGCCCGCCCGCCAAAAATTTCGGGGTATAGTATAGTGGTAGTACGCACGCTTCGGGTGCGTGTAGCCCCGGTTC
>CAYHXG010000104.1:0-2277 GCA_964360575.1 uncultured Candidatus Saccharibacteria bacterium
ATTAAAAATGAGGCGCGGATTTTAAAACTCATTGATGAAGGGTTGATCTGTATTATCGACGAGCGGGTACAGGTCTCCGACAAAGCGTTGGCGCTGCATAAAAGCCACAAAGATTCTCTTAGCGAATTAGTCAAGACCTATCGGCTGTTGAGTGATTTATCGACGGAGAATATCAATTTGTATACGGTTGAGGAGAAAGAGGAGTTATCGCGGTTAAGGGGGGGGATTTATGGACGGGGGTAATGGGAAATCGGTTTCGCCGTCCGACGGCTCGGCTCCGCTTTCCACTGAGGAGCGCGCCATCAAGCGGCGCAAGCTTTGGGATTCCAATCCAGACGACTTTATCCACATTTCTGAGATTGTCATTGGGACGCGGGTGCTGTCGAACGGGCAGTTGCAATGTATTGTCGGGATGCCGAACCAGTTGTTGTTGGAGATGAGCTGTACCCGCATCCAGTACGAGGTGAACAAGTTGTTGACGGTGTTGGAGACGCAGGCGCGGCGTAAGTCTATTGTTCCGGTGAAGGGTGGGATAATGAATTTTGTGAGGAATCGGTAGGATTGGAGGAAGTGATGGAACATATTTGCATAAGTTTGACAAGAGCATATTTATATCTTTTCAAGCGCGAAGTTTATTATAGGTTTCAAAGATATTTGACATATCTTTTTAATAAGGCTTTAAGTGAAATTTATGAGGAACATTCTAAATACATTTTTGATAATGTCGAGAATGAAAACCATGCGTTGCATATGTTAAGACATTCTAAATTTAAGGTAGAATGAAATACCGATTTTGGATAGTCCTGTTTATTTTTATTATCGGGATGTGGTTACGGTATGACAGTTATGTGAATAAACATCCCGACCAGGATGAGCTGTTCGAGCTGTCGTCGATGATTGGCAAGCCCTTCAGGACGGTCTTTGACAATAAGGCGTTTTATGGCGACCATACGTCGTTTCCTGGGGAGTATTTGTTGTATGCTTTACCTCTTTGGGTTATGGGCGTTTCTCCTTCAATCGACGTTGGGCGGATGACTGTTGATGGAGTGGGGCGGGATTATTTTATTAAGTTGGCTGTTATAAAGATAGTCCTTTGGATAGTTAGTTTTTGGTTGCTGTACGCTATCTGTGTTTCAATGATGGGCGGCTGGGGCGTTATTCTGGCTCTGGCGATTTATGGTTTTAATTTTCAACTTGTCTACCACGCTTTTGAATTACGTCCATATTCGGTTTTGCCTGTTTTAGCGGTATTGAATTTATGGTTGGCGACACGGCGCGGCGAGGCATGGCTTAATATATGTCATGGTTTTGTGATTTTGTTTACCTGTGTTTATCATGCTTATGGAGTGATGATAGCGTTTTTGCCGTTATTTTTTATGTGTTCTTCTCGTCGTTGGTGGATTTTATCGGTTGTTCCGTTCGCTTTAGCGGCCTGGGCGTATTATGCTGTGTATAGTCATTTCGGCTTATCGCCGAATACGGTGCAGAGTCAAGTCGATACGTTCCAGTATTTTTCTAAAGTCAAGTTTTTTGAGAACCTGTTATTGAATTTAAGCGGCGGATCGTTGATATTTTATGGACTTGTTACTTTATTGGGGTTTTCTTTTATCAGAGGGCTTTCATCTGAAGATTGGTTGTTTTTGATATTATTGATTGTCGTGCCGCTTATTTTGATTTTATTGGTGGATTTAAAAACGCATTACTGGTTTCATCCACGGCAGTTTATTTGGGTAATACCATTTTTCGCGGTGTTTTGCGGGAGGCAGGTTGACAAGATTAAATTTGGATAAACTTCGGGGACAACAGAGTCTATATCTAACCGGAAAACCAGCCCCAAAAGATGCACTAAGGCTGAGGTGGCCATTTATAATTCAAGATAAAGGGCTGATAATTTTTCAAGGGTTCGCCTAACTCTATAATCTTGAGGCTTACATAAGGTTTTATAGTGTTGTCCCCCAAATTTCTATGACAAAATTACGCCAAGCCATAAATGACCATGTAAGGAACTTCGATCGCGCTATCAAATCGGCGTCGTCGGACAAGCTCGCTATGGTTTTATTGCGTGAAAAGAAGCAATGGCTTTGCCGTAACGACCTTTTTTATCTTTGCTGTTTGGTCGGAAACCATGAGATAAGACGGTTGCGGGATGTATTTGAACCATTCTGCGATGAAGTATCCCTGATGAATTGGCGGGTTGTTGAACTTGGCATCCAACCGCCGTTCTTGAATATGTTGAAGGCCGATGAAGTTGATAAGTATGACGACTATAATATGCAA
>CAYHXG010000105.1:0-2213 GCA_964360575.1 uncultured Candidatus Saccharibacteria bacterium
AGCAATTAAAAAAGCAATTGAAGCAAAGAATGAACAGCTTAAAAAAGAAACAGAACTACTTTTGAAAGAAGAAAAGCTAGAGCAGGAGATAAATAAAAAACTGCAGGAAATATTAAGAGAAAAAGCTAAAAAGGCAGTTGAGGCCGCAAGGGAATTGAAAGAACGCGCGGAGGAAAATAATTCTGATAGTCAAGGGGCAAGTACTAATTCAGGAAGCAGTAGTTCTACGGATCAGGGTTCATCTTCAAACAGTAACTCGGGATCGGGTTCATCTGGCTCAGGGAGCGGTGGCGGACGGGACGACTAAATAATTTATTCTAATTCCTCGCGTTTATTTGCTGCAAACAAAAACCACTGTTCAAAAAAGCCAATAGTCCCTTTAAAAGGAGCTTCTATAAGAAAGTCTATTACCAAGAGTAGAAAATTTATCTGCGAGATTCCTTCTGTTAGGCTTCTGCCTACGCGGACTACTGGCACGAACAAAAAGTCAAAAATTGGAGTAAATATGCTCTGTTTTCGGGTTATAGTATAGTTGTTTGCTGCTTGGTAAATTCTGTAAGATAGGAATGAAATTATTGCGATAAAAAATATAAAGATACCTTTACTTAAAGGATTAAATCCTAGAAGTCCTAGGATATACCAAATGAGTCCAAAAGTTATTATGCTTGAAGAAAACCAAAGGAGCGAGAAAATATAATCATAAAGAGTTTTTGAGCTCTCCGCTTTTAGCTTTATAGAAAGAGTATCTAATAGATGAGGATTTTCTTCAAATAAGAGTTTTTGTATATCTTCCCAAATAAGATTTGAATTCTGGGCTCCAGGAGTTTTGATACTTAAACCAACGGCAAGCATTATTAGAGGCGGAATCACAGTATTTAGAGCAATAGAGCCCCATTGAATTCCTCCCAAAACAATACTTTCAAAAGTTCCCTCAACCATTAACGCAAAAAAAGCTTTTGTGACTAAAATAAAAATAAAACTTCGGATAATTGCTGTTTGAACTTTTGATCTGATATTTTTATATTTTCCATCACATACGTCAACTATTTTTTCTCTCAACTGGGCCTCATCATTTACAAATTCCTTTATTTTTCCGCGTTCTTTGAGAAGAATTTCATATAAAATTAAAAACGGCGGTGTCTTTTTCTTTATATGATTGTAAATTCTTTCTTTTTTTGGATAGGTAAGTTGATATTTTATTTCTTTATACCCTTTATTAAATTCAGAAACGCTGTGCTCAAAGTTTTGGTCTGTCAATTTCCCAAAAACTTGTCTAAAAAGTTTATATTTCAAAGTTGGATTGTCATCCTTAGCGAAGTTTTTCCTAATAGCTAGGTATACTTGAATGTCCCTTGTTTGCTCGGAATCGTCCTCAATTATTACACAGTCTTTTAAAGTCTTATACATGAAATTAGCAACAGTATTTTTCTCTTTGTTAGGGTGAAGTGTATTAAGAATTTCGCAGGAGAGAATATCCAAAATAAAGTTATTCACTTCATCTTTTGGAAAAGTTTTTTTATCTGTAATTTTGTCTTTAAGCCTAAGATACAAAGTTATGGTTTTTGCAACGTCATTTATGATTGATTCAGGGACCGTAGCGTTAGGAAAATAACCTGCCCAAACTAATTCTCTTACCAGATTCTCCGCAAGAGTTTTAGAATTTTTATCTAGAAAAAGCATTCTTTTGAGCATCCGTTCGATTGCTCGGCGGGGAATAGTTTCTTCGCTGCCATAATCCATGGCGGTTCGGAATTTTTCATAAAAAGTGGCAACTTTTGAGATAAGAGCGTTAACAACCATTTTGTCGTCATCTTTTTCTTTTTCCTCCTGCTCAAAAATATTTATTAAAACATTGGCAGAGGGTGATAGGAAGTTTTGATCTTGCGGCATTCGTTGGGATAGATTATAGGTAAAGCAAGATATAGAATCAAGAATCAAGAATTATGAATTATGAATTATGAATTATGGATCAGGTATTGTAAAATAACGGGATGAGATTGAACGCGAAAGAATTACGGACGACTAAGTCAACGCTGGAGGAGTTTGCAAAAATAAAGAAAAACCCGATTTATATTATTTTAGATAATGTTTTGGACACATACAATATTGGCGCAATTTTTCGCCTAGCAGACGCAGTGGCAGCTGAGAAAGTAATTATTTGCGGGGAATCTGAAATTCCACCGCACACAAGAATTAAGAAGGCTTCAATTAAT
>CAYHXG010000106.1:0-2206 GCA_964360575.1 uncultured Candidatus Saccharibacteria bacterium
CGCGCCGGCTATTAAAAGGCCAGCCACCACAATTGAAAGCGGCACCGAGAGCGAATTTTTGGGTGACGTCAAATTATTTTCTTGGGGTTCCATAGTTTTATAATTTAATTTTAAGTGATTAGAATGTTAGCAAATTAATTTTGTTGTGGCAAATCATCGCGCTGTAATAACGAAGCTCCACGGCCGTAAGGTCGTGATATCTTAGCGGAATCCTCCGAAGCTTAATCGGCTCGCTCTACTCGCTCGGAGCCATCCTCGTATTCAACCACGAGCTAACTGTGGCCTTCAGCGAAGGAGGACAAAAACCTGTTTCAAATCTCTAAGATCAAAAAACGGTCTCACTTCGGCTTCTTGAAACGGGGCAGAATCGTCGCTCAACACTCTGCCTACCTCGCCCACCAAAAAACCTCTCTCAAAAAATCCATCCAAACCCGAACTTAACAAAATCTGCCCGCTTCTTAACAGAGCTTCCTTCAAAACCAAATCCAAACTCAGAGCGCCGCTGGCCGACCCCATCACCACTCCTTTGGCTGCCCCATCTTCCGAAACCACCGTCACCCGACTCTGGGCCGAGGTTATTAGTAACACCCGACTATCTTTATCGCCGGCTTCCTTTATTTTACCCACCAAAACATTACCCGACAGCACCACAACGTCATCTGTTTTGACGCCATCCTTAACTCCTTTACTTATTAAAAGTGAATCGCCGGCCTGAAAAGGATCTAAAGCTAAAATATCGGCGAGGACAATTTTTTTCTTAACTTTTCCGCCCAAATCCAAAGACCGGCGCAAAAATTCGTTTTCCTGTTTTAAATCCAACAAGTTAAAATATTCACCTCTGAAAAAGTCTCTTTCATTTTTTAAAAATAAGTTTTCTCTAATAAGCTCTCGCACACCAAAAACATTTTTAAAAAGAAAAACGCCCTCCCCACCTGTATTAAAGACAAATCGAGTGGTGGGACTAATCGCAAAACGATTGACCAAGCTAACAGCCGAATCAAAAAAACGCGCCTTATCCAAAAAAAATAAGGCTAGGCCGGCTATAAAAATTAAGATTGTTTTTTGCCACCACAACATTAGCTTTTTAGAACATTAGCTTACTAGCTTCTTAGCAAATATAATCTAACAAGCTAACATCCTAAAAAGCTAAAAGCTATTCCTTGGGTGTTGTCGCGTATTCTTTGGGCGATAATAATTCGTGGTATTTTTCGGTATCTTCCAAAACCATGCCCGTGCCGCGAGCCACTGCAGTTAAAGGGTCATCGGCCACTTTTACGGCAATGCCAGTCTCTTTATTTATAAGTTCGTCTATGCCACGCAGCAAACTCCCACCGCCGGCCATTACGATTCCTCGTTTCATAATGTCACCCAGAAGCTCGGGCGGGGTTTTTTCCACAATCTCTCTTACTGCATCCACAATAACTTTTACCGATTTCGTTATAGCTTTCTTAATTTCTTTAGACGTTATGTTTATTTCTTTAGGTAAACCCGTAATCAAATCCCGTCCGCGCATAGTGGTTTCTAGTTTTTCGTTAACATCCACTGCGCTTGCTACCGCCACTTTTACTTCTTCGGCTGTGCGTGGTCCCAAAAGCAGGTTATATTCATCACGCGCGAGTTGAATAATATCTTCATTTAATTTTTCTCCCGCCACCCGCAAGCTCCTCACTGCCACCAAACCGCCGAGCGATATCACCGCCACCTCCGTAGTACCGCCACCCACATCCACCACCATATTACCTAAAGCCTCCTGCACCGGCAATCTCGCGCCCAAAGCCGCCGCCACAGGCTCTTCTATTAACATAACTTCGCGGGCGCCAGCATTGCGGGCCGCCTCCTCCACCGCCTTTTTTTCTACCTCGGTCACACCCGAAGGAATACCAATAACCACCCGCGGCCGCGGCACAATGTAAAAAGAATCCCCATGCACTTTTTGAAAAAAATATTTAAGCATCTGTTCCGTTACCTCAAAATCGGAAATCACTCCATCCACCAAAGGTTTAACAGCACTAATATGGCCGGGCGTGCGCCCCAGCATTTTTTTAGCCTCACGACCAATAGCCAAAACCTGGCCAGTTTTTTTGTTGATGGCCACGAGCGAGGGCTCGTTGATAACTATGCCCCGCCCTTTAACATAAATTAGGGTGTTGACTGTGCCTAAATCAACCCCAATATCTTTAGCAAAATGACCGAAGACGCGATTCAG
>CAYHXG010000107.1:0-2184 GCA_964360575.1 uncultured Candidatus Saccharibacteria bacterium
TAAATCCATTCCCCGCGAACAAAATAAACGCGCCGACGAGCTTGTTAACGAAGCGTTGGACAAAAAAGGTGAGAGTGGTAAGATGTTCTAAAATCAACTTGTTCTTTAAAGGAGGTTAAGTCATGATAAGTTTTTTGAAGTTCCTATTCAGCGGTGGTTTTTGGAAAGTGTTTGTATTTAGGCTTATAGTTGTGTGGGCGATAGTATATTTTTTTACTGGAGAGAGGTTACTTATCGATAATGTCAGATGGTATCGACAGTTTTAGTGACTTATAGAATTTATTGAACACCGAGCGTTTGATAGATCGGATATTTCGAAAAGCGGCCTCCCTTAAAACTCGGTTTCATTAACCTCCCACAAAGAAGTGGCGAAAATGGCCTCCAGGCCAATCCCGGGGATGTTTGGCCTCGGGAGGTGGACTCTGTCCTCGGTTGGATAAAAGGGAGGGAATTTTTCGTAGCGCGGGTTTTGGTACCTTCCTGGGCCGCTAAAACGCCAAGTAGGTTTTTACCGAACGGCGTTTTTTATTTATCTCTCTACCAATGCCAACTCATGTGTATGGAGACTCATCTATTGTATTTCTTACCTTATCTTAAATATTTCAAACGATCGTTTAAAAATGTTAAGATAAGAATATAGAGATTAGGTAATAGTAATGTTATCATCAATCTGTGATGAAAGATCTATAATGAAGAATTCTTTTTCTAGAATCATTTTAGAAAAGATTGGCGAAGCCGGAGAAATTGCTCTGGAAGGCTTGTTTCCCAGAAATCGTGTTGAGGGCAGAATATGGCGGAGACTGTTAGGCTTGTCTGAAGGTTATAAGTTTTCTAAGCCGAGTTTTTCTTCCATATTGTCCCAATTGAGTCAGGAAGGGTTAATAAAAAGAAACGGCGGACGAAAACAGGCCTTCTGGTTATTAACACCCAAAGGCAAGAAAAGGGTAAAATCACGTACTCGTTTTATGGAGCCGACAAAACCCGATGGTGTGCCTCGTTTGGTGGTTTATGATATTCCGGAAGCGGATAAAAGAAAAAGGAATTTAGTTAGGAATGAATTGGTGGCGTGTAATTATAAGCAACTTCAAAAAAGCGTATGGCTTGGTTATTCGCCCTTACCAGAGAATTTTATAAAGTCTTTAGAAGACATGAAGCTTGAGGGTAAGGTGCATGTAATTAGTATACAAAAGAGGGGAACTTTGGATATGTTTTAAATATTTTTTAATTTTATTTTCTTAATCTTATCTTAAACCTGCTAAACGATCGTTAGATTTTATTAAGAAAGAATATAAAGAATATAATATCTTAAAATTGTAAATAAGATGTAAATGTGGGAATAAATAAGAGTAAAGATATAAAAATAGTTGAAGTTCTTGAAGTTAAATCGAGATTAAATCTGCATATTATCATAAACAAAACATCCAGCTCGCCTAGAGAGCTGGATGTTTGTATTAAGAAAGCCATAAGCCGAATTCTGTTCCAATTTCGTTTTAATGAAATTGGAGATGACCATCTATCTGAGATCCAAATTGCTTTGGACCTTTAGCGACTCTCTCCGACCCGATGTCGGAGCACGGTCTTGCACCAAGTCCCGCCATGAGCGGGATCACGCATTCTTTAATTTTTTTAAGATCAAAGTGCGAGATGGGGTTTGCAACTATCTAGTATTACTACTAAACAGAATCACGTTTGACGCGACACTTTTCACCTTTTGCCAAGTCGCAGACCAACACCGACCTTACGCCGACCGCACAGAATTTATTCTGCGTAGATCTGCGTTTTGATTAGTGTACTTCCGCGATTAGCTAGTATAGTCTCTGTTGCCTAGGCTCACGGAATCAGCTGTCATCAATGAACCTAGACCCCTTAAAAAACTCGGGGTACTTTCCCTGGGCTTGGCTCCTCGATTACTCTTGGAGTTGCTCCCGGTTGCATTTCGCAACCACTTGTTTCCCTCCGATCTTATGTCGGAGTTCGTGTGTTCGGACTTTCCTCCCCTTGATTACTCTCGGGGCGATCATCTCACTTTCTTAACAAGATAATATTATTACTTTTTCTTTATCTAGTCAACCCCGCTTTTGAAAAGGATAAACTCTGTTTGGCGAAAGCCAATCCTTTTCAAGGGTGGGGTTTGGGGATGAATTTAATTGTAAAAGTGAATTGGCTGGAGTATGCTTATAGATA
>CAYHXG010000108.1:0-2151 GCA_964360575.1 uncultured Candidatus Saccharibacteria bacterium
TTTAATTTTACCGCACGATTAACTGTTTGACAATGAACTATTTTTGCTAGAAAATAGCTAAATATCGGGCGCGTGGGCTGAAAGCGAATAAGTGTAGCTTTCGGCGGGCAATGAAAAATTGCCCTGGCCGACACGAGCCCACCATTTTTTGATTGAGTCCGCCATGGGCGGACGAGAAAATATAATCCGGGCGAGTGGCGGAATTGGCAGACGCACAGGACTCAAAATCCTGCGGTAGCAATACCATGAGGGTTCAACTCCCTCCTCGCCCACAAACAAATTGCTTGAGTTTTTCAAACATTTAAAAAAATAGTTGTTCAAAACTTAATTAGTTCTTAAACAATATATAACAAGAAGGAGGCCGATATGAGCCGGGCATCAAGGCGGTTTCCTTCCTATGGTCGCTGGAAAAAAAATTATTACTTGCGGCGAAGATTCCATCCACCAGACCACAACAAAAAAGGTCCGGATTTTACTCCGGAGGAAGATAAGGAGGTTTTAAGTCACCATTTGACCGATACTGAACTCGCTCAGAAACTCCACCGATCAGTGGGTAGTGTCCAGATAAGGCGTTCCCGCCTAAAAAACAAAAAATGTATTATTGTATTCTAGAACAGAATTTTGATATAATCTGGATAGCTCTTTCATCCTAGGATTGGACGGTCAATCTCTAGGTTTCCTGCGGAAACTCATCATACAGGAGATCCTGCCATGATGAATCTCGCATGTTGCCACGGTTCTACCTTTTCTCACAACGTGAGCAAAGAGAGCCCGAGCAAGTTCGCCGGCAGCGCCCTCAAGCCGAGGGTTCCAGCCCAGAAGGCCGCCAACGCCAAGTAGACCGCTTTGGTCGAAGATGGCACGCAAGTGAGGATGCGGCTCCTCATCAAGGACTTCAACTAGTCCAATAAACACAAGAGACGAAAGAGTCCTTGCCCCAAGAGACAGTTCAGCGAAGCTGACTGCCTCTTTTATTTTTTGAAGACAAAAAATCCCTCACACAAGGTTGAGGGATTTTGTTTTTATGTTTTAGAGGGAAAAAATCTTTCTATATAGCCCCACAAACTCAAGAACGCGCAAACAGCGGAGCTAAATAGAAGAAAGAGAAATATAGAATCAAAGGCGCCTTTGCCTATTACGGGTATAAAGTAAACATCAGCAAAAAATAAACCGGCTACAAAAAAATACAGCCACATTTTTCTTTTACCCCAAATATGCGCACTTACATCCAAGTCCCTGAATGCACCATAAATCCAAGTGCTAATCAGACACGCCTCAAAAATAAGTATTGCTATTAAGAAAGCGGCAGACAAAACAACAACCAAACCAGACTCACCCCACAATCTATTTAATTCAAATCCAAAAAGTGTACAGGCAAAAAGTTTATCTCTGGCTCTGTCCAACGATTTTCCCAATGTAGAAACAATCTTAAAACTTCGAGCTATCTTGCCATCCAGCAAATCTGTAACACCTATAACCATAACCATAAAAATCATGGTTAAACCGGAATAGCCCTTAAACAAAAGAGTCATAAAAAGTATCGTAGCAATTACACCAATGCCAGTGACCATATTGGCCAAATTATTTTTCATCTTTCTCTCCCCTCTTTTTTGAAAGAACGTTGAATTTTGATTTACTTCTTTTTGAACAACCTAAAAATCACCCAGCTGACTATAGCACCCACCGCCCAACCAGCCAAGATATCGCTCGGCCAGTGTACACCCGCGGCCACACGGGCTGTACTTATTAAAATTGCGGACACCAGCAAGAACGGGCCGAGTTTTTTGTGGCCAGTTAGTAAAAAATAAATGGCGAGCGCCATAAAAAAAGTGGCGTGGCCCGAAGGAAAAGAGGCCTCTAAGGGATTTTGACTTATGAGTGAATCCAAGCCTTCAAATACAAACGGCCTTTGGCGCGGATAAAAGTATCTAATAAGAGAAGTCACACCAAAACGGGCAATAAGAGCCGAAAGAACAGCAAGCCCCGTATGCACCGCTCGCGTGTGTAAATCTACCTTTCTAAACTTGGGCGCCCACAAATAAAACAATAGCACTGCCACCACCGCATATTCCCAATAAGCGGCCAAAAGAATAACCAAGGTGTCTAGCCAGACATCTTTAAAAGAGAAACTATAAATTGAAGCGAAAAGTA
>CAYHXG010000109.1:0-2129 GCA_964360575.1 uncultured Candidatus Saccharibacteria bacterium
CAAGGAATTGTCGTTGATGTTATTAAGACTGATAAGACAGAACAACTGGTTCAAACTTTCATTCCACCTATTGTAAAAGGAAACACTCATCAACAAAAAATAAACCCCTACTTTAAAGAAAAGGAATTTACTTTATACCACGGAGATTGTCTTAATGTACTTAATCAATTGCCAGTTAATTCAATTGATATGATTTTTGCCGATCCTCCATACAATCTTTCAAACGATGGTTTTAGTCTTCATGCTGGCAAAAGAGTAAGTGTCAACAAGGGTGTATGGGATAAAAGTAAAGGATTTGAAGATGACTACGACTTTCATTATAAATGGCTCGATGCTTGTAAAAAAGTTTTGAAACCAGAAGGAACTCTTTGGGTAAGCGGAACATATCATTCAATTTATCAATGTGGCTACGCGCTCCAATCTCTTGGTTATCATATATTAAACGATATTTCATGGTTCAAACCAAATGGCTCACCAAATTTGAGTTGCCGTTACTTTACAGCATCACACGAAACTTTAATCTGGGCGCGAAAAGATAAAAAAGCAAAACATCTTTTTAATTATGAGTTAATGAAAAATGGAAATTGGGCAGAAGATTTTATAAAAAAACCTAATTTGCAAATGCGCTCTGTTTGGGCGATTTATCCGCCAAAAAAATCTGAAAAAAAAATTGGCAAACATCCAACCCAAAAACCGGTAGAACTTTTAAAACGAATTATCCTCGCGTCAACAAAACCGAACGCCGTTATTCTCGACCCTTTCACGGGAAGTTCAACAACAGGAATAGCTTCTGAAGTAATAGGAAAAAGAAGATTTATTGGAATTGATATTGATAAAAATTATCTAAACTTATCAATTAAAAGATTTAAGGAAACGCAATTTTTATCTCTGAAGCGGTAATGACGCCCCTAAGACTTCCGTATAATGCTTCTCTCTATCGATATACTTTTTTAGAGTAACCAACAAATTACGAAACATGTATGCACCTGGCGTTGCTTTTTCGTTCTTGGAAAAAAGTTCAATGACTGTAGCCACATAATCAAGTGAGAGGGTATAATCCTGTTCAATATAAGCATAGCGCTTTGTAATTTCTTCCACCGTTTCAAGCTTAAAATTACTTCGCTCTTTAACAGTGGTGAAAGGTGTGACACGATCATAATAATCAATGTAATATTGTATGATTTCTCTGACTTCTTTTCTATATTCCGGAATTTTAAGAAGGAGATCGACTACCCAATATGTATGGGGTGGAAGTATGGGTTTTTTATCAGAACCCGGTATTAATATTTTAAGTTTAAAATCTATTTTCGGGTTTGCTCCACGCTTACCTTGAAAAAGGGCGACGAGTGTTCCGTCCTTTATTTTGTATGTTTTGAACGCACACTCTTTAGGCGATAATTGCCAAAGATGTACACCGTCATAATACTTTGAGTTGTAGACTAAAGAAGATTGTGGCATAACCACTATAATCTAGCATTTTGTGAAACCACGATCAATCCTTAGAATTGTTTGACCTAGAATATGTAGTAAATTTTAAAAATTAAGGGACAAAAAGAATACATCCCGCTTGCAATGTTTATTGCATCCGCATAACTAATAAAAAAACATAGCTTGCAAAAAGGGCTTCCAAATCTTCCTTGTTAGTTTTTTTAGCGTTTATTTTTAAATTTTGCCGTTTGATAAATCCTAATATTTTTTCCTTCACTTTTTCATTATTTGAAGAAAACACCTTGTCGCCTGGTTTTAGTCCCATTGATTGCAAAATCCTCACAGAAGTTTTTTCTATAGTTTCCATAGTTTAAGTATACTAAAAAATTGGATGTCTAGCAAAAGGACCTAACTTTAGCCCAACGGGAAGCACTAGCTCGTTTTTTTATAGCTAAAATATCTTTTTCCGATACATCAAGTTTAAGATAGAATTTCCTGTCTATTTTTTCCATGTTACCCGTAGTTAATCATTCTTTACGATTTTTGTAAAGACTACGGATTGGTCGGTAAAATTTTTACGCTGGGGGCGCAGAAGACTTTCGAGCGAAGAGTTTTTGGATACCGAAACCAACAAGCCAGCCGAGAAAACCAATGGCAATCCAGAAATACCAGTGATACCAGTCAAGATAAAAAACAACAAA
>CAYHXG010000110.1:0-2120 GCA_964360575.1 uncultured Candidatus Saccharibacteria bacterium
ACCGTGAAACCATGCGCGGCGCCGATGCTTTGTATGGCGTTTCCATGAAAGACGGTATTTCTCATTTGTTATCGCTAAAGTTGCAGAGTGCATAATAACGACTTGATAAATAAAGTTGTTTGCGGTTCAATCTTGGTAGTACCTTTCACCTCTAATAAAAGGAGTTAGATATATGATAGCTACTAGACAGCGGTTGGAATTAATAACAATTATAGCTGGTACCTTCGGTGGCTGCCTTTTAGGAGGGATGTTTTATATCTTGGGTATGAAAATAGGCATAGAGTTATCCATGGTTGTTTTGCTTTCAGTAGTAGGCAGTTTAGCGGGTTTACTTTTCTGGCTGATGAAAAAAGTGGGTGAGTGGAGTGATTATCTTAATGAAATAAATCCAGAGGGACCGTTCACGTTTCTAAGTGCATGGAGGTTATTACGTAAACGTGGTAGGTCTATCTAATTTATCAATTCCAGTTCAATTTCACTTGTATCCGAAGGACGGTCCTTCGGAGTGGATAGATATAAATGAAAAATGAAAAGATAAAGTCCATTTGGATTCAGAACGGCAAACACCGCCGTTCTTTTCTTTTTACCAAATTATACCGAGCATGCGATCGCGTGCTCGGTATAATATTTTTGGTTGTGTATTGTGTATACTGTTGTTTGACTAGCTTTAATCAAAGAGTAAAATATGTCTATATGATGACGGTCAAAAAACTAAAACCTAAAAAAGATTATGGCATAGTGCTTTTAGAAGGACTTAAATCTGAATTTAAGTTTTTTGGCGATGGTTTGTCTCATATTAAAGATAAGGTTGATAAAATAGACAAAGATGTTGATCGGTTAAAAGACGATATACTCGAAGTCAAGGCTGAATTAGCTTTAATACGCCACGAACTAAAGGAAAAAGTAGGTAGGGACGAGTTTAGGTTTTTAGAGCAAAGAGTTCTTAAATTGGAACGCAACCCGGACTTGACATTAATATCCCACTACGATAGGATACAACTGTTCTTTAACATCCACACTTCCCCAATAAACCTCTAACAGGATAGGAGGTAAGCGGTGAAAAAGATGTTCTGCACCTTTGTAGTGGTGATGCTGACAACAGCAATGCTTTTTGGAATAGCACATTACGGCTTTGGGATGACAGTATTTGAATTAACACCCAAAGCGTCCCCTATTGTTATTGCTGCTTCCTCTTCCATTTTTTTTATAGTCGCCGTTGCTGTTGTTTGCATTGCTACCGCCTTGGCTACCATATATTGCCTAGTTAATTTTTACAACTCCGCATTTTTCTTAGGTGTTTTATACTCTGTCGCTTTTGCCGCTATCACTACTATTGCTACCGCCGTCGTTTTTGCTATTACCAACGGCTTTAACGCCACATTCGTTCTCGCTAGTCTTGCCTTTATAACCACCGTAACTGTGGTCTGCAACAACGAAGGAGAAAACCCACCGCGACTCCGGTTGGCATTTGCCTGTATAGCCGAAGCAATTGGTCTCTGGATGTTTCTGTGGTTTCTGCCCGTTCTCTGGTGGTTTGGGGTTGGTGGTATGGTGATTAGTATTGGAGTGATTTGGGTTCTATTCTTTGTATTTCCACCCCCTTATCCTTTCAGAGACAGTTCCGCCACTCTTGATTGGATATGATTGGGAAGTGTGGTTGTAATTCTACTCCTTAAGTCCTAATGCCAAACCCCGCGTGGCCAAACCACCCGGGGCTTTTTTATTTTAGATCTCCGTAAACATCTCCCAGACCAATGCGTCGGGGGGTTTTTATCGTAGGGCCGAATTATGTGTTGATTGCGGCAAACCTGTTTTAGATTTTCTCAAAAAGAATAATTTGCCTGGTGATCCTATGGATAAAATAAAATCCTTTATAAAGAAGAAAAAAGTTGGCCGTTGACCAGTCGGTTAAAATCTGATACCATCCTAGAATTATCACCCTTGGGTGATTTTTTGATAAGGGTTTTGCCCAAGAGCGGAGCGATTGGTCGCAAAACCTTACCCAGCACCTTTTGAAGATATAAATCATCTTTCTTTACCTTAAAAAGGTGCTGGGTGCTCAATGTTAATAGTTATTCGCTTCGCTCATAAATTAAATTGGCATGTTAGTAATACGCTTA
>CAYHXG010000111.1:0-2100 GCA_964360575.1 uncultured Candidatus Saccharibacteria bacterium
ATTGCGATTGCACCGGCTAACTTCCGTCCCGCAATTATTAGTTCCGGTGGTATCGCATGAGTCGCTATAATTACAAGTGCTCCCGTCATCGCTACAAGATGGTGGCGGAGGCGCAGGATTACAAGACCCGTTAGAGCAACCATAGGTGCAAGTTTGAATGTATCGTGTCCTACAACTACTAAATCTGTACCAACGCTCTATATTTCCTGATCCGGAACAATAATAACCATTAGAACATGTGGCCGCTAACTGATTGTACTCACCCGCCGAAACATCAGCAACCTGCGCTTTAACCTGATTACCAGAAAAAAATATTGAGGCTGAAGCCAAAACCGCCACACTCAAAATCAAATAAGGCACTAGCCGGCTAAATTTCATATATAATTTAGAAATTATTTTATCTTCTCTATACTAGACGCATAAAACAACCCCACTTCTTTTTGCGCGTCAATGTAGCTAACTTTAACCCTTACACCCTTTTTTAAAACAGAATCTTTCTTGGGCGACCAGGTAGTTTCGGGAAAAACCATTATTTTATATTCTTTAGAATCGGACCCCATCAAAACAAACGTATTAGCCTTGTCATCTACAGAATCAATAATGCCTTCCACTTCGTTTATGTTTTGATTGATTAATTTGACTGCTTCTTTCTTTTCGGCTTTATCTTTACTCAGGTTAGCACCCAAAACAAAATAAAAACCAGCGGCAATTAAAATAACCACGCCAATTAAAATTAGGGGCTTTTCTTTGGTCTTGCCATCACTGGGCAATTCTGGGGTTGGGGTTATTAAATTCATATTATAACTCACAGTTTTTGGTTAGTAGTTGATAGTTTTAGTTATTAGTTCTAGTTCTTAGTTTTTGACCATAAAACTTAAACCGGTTAACTGGGGCTAACAACCAATAACTAAAAACTATCTTATTTCAAAAACCACATTCACATTAACCGTAATTTCCTGACTGCCGGGTTGGGTGTCGGGCGTAGCGCCACCTCCGCCACCAACGCCCAAGCTATAAGCCTTTTCATAGAATATCGGTGGCTGGCCGCTAAACGATTCAGAAAAAGTAACCACATCACCCAAGCGCACATTGGCCAGTTTAGCCGCTTCCTTGGCTTTAGCTTTAGCTTTTTCAAAAGCTTCCTTTCTAGCCTCGGCCTGAGCCTTTTCGGGGTTATCCACAAAAAATTCTACGCCCGAAACCTGGTTCGCCCCCCTTGCCACTGTGCCGGTTATGACCTCGCCCACTTTTTTAAGATCGCGCACTTTAACTTCCGCGCCCTGGGTTAAAGAAAAACCGGCTGGAACCTGCCGACCCTCCACATAATCGTAACGGGGGTAGAGGTTATAGAAAGTCGTTTTAATATCCTTAGCCTCAATACCGGAACTTTTTACATATTCAATTACCTTGTTCATAGTTTCCGTATTTTTCTGCTGAACTTCATCGGCGGTTTTGCCATCGGTTACCACACTAATATTGATGCGGGTGGTATCGGGAATAACTGTGGCCTTACCTTCGGCGTTAACTGTAACGGTGCGGGGTTCAGTAGACTTTGGGCTAGCCCAGCCCCAACGGGCTAAAAGATCCCAAAAACTATTTAGAGCCACCACTAAAAGAAGAACTGTTACGATCCCGGCTAAATGGCGGGTTAAACGATTTTCATGAGAAAAAAACTTCTCCAGCATTTTTTAGGAATTAGATATTAGAAATTAGGAATTAGTAATGGTATTATTATACCAGATATGCTCAAGTTTCTGCTATACACAACCTTATTCACAGTGGGCGGTTATGCTTTGGTAACCCGCCTACCTGATTCTTATAAAGAAAGAATGCTCGCGGCCATTGGCCTGGGTGAAATAAAAAATAAAACCTTTACTGTTTTTAATCCCGCCGCCAAAAGAGAGGAACTTTTAACTAAGCTAGAGGAAAATTTGGTTAAGGTGGAAGAATTTAACAAAGCCAACAATTCCACCTCCGATGGATCTTCCACTCAAGTTAAAAGCCCGAAAGATTCCAATAAAGGCATACTAATAGAAGGCGCACCCCTGCCGCCGGGCCAGTTAGCGCCTATTATAGAAGAACAGAAAAATATCATTGAAC
>CAYHXG010000112.1:0-2089 GCA_964360575.1 uncultured Candidatus Saccharibacteria bacterium
ATCTTTATTAACTATAATAAACTTCCTCCACTTCTACCCGTATTCAATCAATTGCCCTGGGGAGAAAGAAGGCTAAGTACCACTCCTGGGATATTCATCCCCTCTACAATTGTTTCTATAATTTTTGTTTTTAACACTTTTGTTTCAGCTATTATTTATTCAAATTCACCATTAATCTCAAGAATGCTCGCTATAACAAGTTTTCTCACTGCGCTACTTACTTTACTTTTTATAGTACGCACTATTCAATTGATTATTTGATGGGAGATATCTTAAACAATCTTATTTTCTTACCCTTTATCGTTGCTTTTTTAGTTACAACTGCTGCAACTCCTCTCTGCCTAATATTTTTAAAAAAATTCGGAATAGTTGACGATCCGAAGGTAAGACGTCATCCTGCTATTATTCATTCAAAACCAATTCCTCGTGGCGGAGGAATCCCTCTTTTTATAGGAGTACTAATTGCCGGAGTTTTATTTCTCCCAATTAGCAAAATAACAGGCGCGATATTTCTTGCTTCTTTTATTGCCCTCGTAATTGGAGTGTTAGATGATAAATATGACATTTCCCCTTATGCAAGATTTGTTATAAACATAATCTGCGCAATAATAGTTGTTGGCGCTGGAGTTAGCGTTCCTTTCATTACAAACCCTCTTGGTGGAATTCTTTATCTTAATCAGTACATGATTCCCTTTGATACTCTTGGAATCCAAGGAGCAATTGTTTTATCAGATATAGTAGCCGTTCTTTGGATTGTATGGGTTATGAATATGCTTAATTGGAGTAAAGGAGTTGACGGACAAATGCCTGGAATTGTAGCAATTTCTGCAATAATTATTGGAATTTTAAGTCTAAGATTTGGTGTTTTTGATGATTTTAGCCAGATAAGTACTATTCTTTCATTTATAATCGCGGGTTCCGCTATTGGGTTTTTGATTTTTAATTTTCATCCGGCAAAAATTTTTCCCGGATACGGCGCAACGGCAATTTATCTTCTTTTAAGCGTTGTCTCTATTCTTTCAGGCGCAAAACTTGCGACTGCAATTCTAGTTATGGGTGTCCCTCTTGCTGATGGTGCATTTACAATAGGACGAAGAATTTTAACAGGCCACTCGCCTTTTTGGCATGATAAAAAACACTTGCACCATCTTCTTCTTTCATCGGGTTTTGGACAAAGACGTGTTGCATTGTTTTACTGGGTTATTTCTGCTATATTTGGGGCGTTATCCCTGGTTCTATCAAGCCGTGGCAAAATTTTTGCCATAATAATGTTGGTAATAATTGTAGGTGGCACACTTTTGTTTTTAAATTATTTAATTCGAAAGAAAAATGGTACACAAAGCATATAACATTTTAAGACTACTAAGACCCCGTCAGTGGGTCAAAAATTTCGCTATTTTTGCAGCAGTTACATTTACAGGAGAATTATTTAATATTCCAGCTGTAGTTCCTGTAATCTTAGGTTTTTTTGTTTTTTGTGGAATTTCGTCGGCCAGTTATATTATTAATGATATTTTTGATATTAAAAATGACAGAATGCACCCATTCAAAAAATTCAGACCCCTTGCTCATGGAGACGTTGACGTTAAACTTGCGGCTTTTCTTGCATTCTTCTTAATTATTTCCTCGCTGAGCTTAGCAATAGTTGTAGGCCCCACTTTTTTTCTTTTTATAATAGTTTATCTTTTACTTCAAATTTTTTATTCAACTTTTCTTAAAACTATTACCGTAATTGATATCTTAGCAATCGCTTCAGGATATATTCTAAGGGTTTTGGGAGGAGAATTTGCCAGTGGATTTCATATTTCTGTTTGGCTTTTGTTAACAACTATCTCTATTTCACTTTTCTTAGCAATTGGGAAAAGGAGATCGGAGTTAACACTACTTTCTTCAAGCAAAGTTGACAATATTGCGGCGACCCGCAAAACCCTTTCTCATTATTCAGAAAGGCTCTTAGACGTTTATGCATCTATTTTTGCTACTTCAACTTTTATTGCTTATTCGCTATTTACTTTTTTAGAAAACCCAAGGGGTATAAATCCTTCTCTTGGAGGTGTTTTATTACCTGATTTTCTTCCAAGCTTTTTCC
>CAYHXG010000113.1:0-2079 GCA_964360575.1 uncultured Candidatus Saccharibacteria bacterium
TTTTTTTGTCTTAGTTTCCGGAGTATCCTATAATAATATCCCTATTACTTTTGGGTAGGGGTTTAGATACCTAAGAAATAATAAATAATTTTTTTAATCCGGAATATTCTACTGGCTTGCATAATCCTTTTTTGCTTAAAGATATGGATAAAGCTTGCGAACGCATCAAACGCGCTATAGATGGCCAGGAAAAAATCGTCATTTATGCCGATTACGATGTAGACGGAGTTTGTTCGGCCACGGTTGTGGGCGAATATTTTAAGAGTATAGATTATCTCTTTGAAGTTTATTTGCCCGACAGGCAAAAGGAAGGACACGGGGTTAATCAAGTCGCTTTAGAATCTCTTGCAGCTGGCGGGGCAAAATTAATAATAACTTTGGATTGCGGCACTACTAATATTAAAGAAATAGAGTGGGCTAAAAATAACAGGGTGGATGTGATTGTGGTGGATCATCATCAGGTGGTGGGCGAGAAACCACCGGCCTATGCGTTTATAAACCCGCATCAAGAAGGCGATATATATCCGTTTAAGGGTTTGTGTGGCACGGGATTGGCGTTTAAATTGCACCTGGCTCTAAAAGGTGATGTCGGTTCTTCTTCTAAATGGTTGCTTGATCTAGTAGCCCTGGCCACGGTGGCCGACATGATGCCGCTTTTAGATGAAAATAGAATATTTGTTAAGTATGGATTATTTGTTTTAGCAAAAACAAAAAGAGTTGGTTTAAAAAAACTAATGGAGTCGGCTGGAGTTGAGGCTAAATATGACTTAGAAACTATTAGCACCAATTTAGACAGTTTCACTTTGGGTTTTACTTTAGGCCCGCGGATAAATGCGGCCAGCCGTATGGCTCACGCTAATTTGGCTTACGAACTTTTAACCAGTAGTGATGAATCTAAAATAGATGAATTGGTTTTGTCGCTTAACGATAACAATCGCAAGCGCCAGCAGATTGTAGAAAAAGTTTTAAAAGATGTTCGTTCACGCGTAGATGCTTATAAGGAATTACCTAGCTTTATAATAGAAGGTTCGTCAAATTGGTCTATTAATCTTTTAGGTTTAGTAGCTTCAAAAATTACTGAACGTTACCAAAGGCCAGCAATGTTGTATCAAAATGTTGATGAGATTAAAGCCAAAGGTTCACTTCGAACTATAGAAGGTTTTAACTTGATTAGCGCACTAGGTTCAATTGGCGATTTATTTATTCAATATGGTGGGCATACCGATGCAGGTGGTTGCACTTTTGAAATTTCTAATGCCGAAAAAATAAAATTGGGCCTAGATAATTACGCTAAGAAAGTTTTAACTCCAGAATTATTACAAAAGAAATTAAAAGTTAGCGACGAAATTAAACTAGGAGATATAGATTGGTCGTTGATGGATTCGTTAAAAAAATTTGAACCATTTGGCATGGCTAACCCCAAACCAAAGTTTTTAAGTAGGGAAGTTAATATTAAAAAGTTGGTATTATTAGGTAAAAACTCGGAACATTTAAAAATCTTTGTAGACGATCCAAAAACAAACAAAGCTTTCTCGGTTTTGTTTTTTAGACACAATGGACTTGCCGAAGATTTTAAAATCGGCGACACTTTAAGTATTGTTTACGAATTGGATATAAACGAGTGGAATGGCAGTCGTGAAATTCAGCTTAAACTTATAGATTATGATAAAAAATGAAAAAGTGATTGTTTATACAGACGGTGGTTCGCGCGGCAACCCCGGCCCGGCGGCGGTGGGGGTGGTAGTTTACAACGATAATAATCAGAAAATAAAAGAATATGGTCAGACTTTGGAAGAAGTCTCCACCAACAACGAAGCCGAATACGAAGCGGTGATTTTTGCCTTAAAAAAATTAAAACAGCTTTTTGGCAAAGAAAAAACCAAAGATTTGGCTGTGGAGTTTAGGTTGGATAGTGAACTTGTGGCTTCGCAGTTAAGTGGCGAATATAAAGTCAACGAGGAACGAATGCAGATGCTGTTTATGAAAGTGTGGAATTTAAAGTTTGATTTTGACGAGTTGGTTTTTAAATCCATTCCCCGCGAACAAAATAAACGCGCCGACGAGCTTGTTAACGAAGCG
>CAYHXG010000114.1:0-1259 GCA_964360575.1 uncultured Candidatus Saccharibacteria bacterium
GTGGCGAATATTCCTTTTTTAAAAATTTTTCCCAGAGCACTGATAATAAAAATT
Source organism: uncultured Candidatus Saccharibacteria bacterium (assembly GCA_964360575.1). Taxonomy (GTDB): domain Bacteria; phylum Patescibacteriota; class Minisyncoccia; order JACQLN01; family JACQLN01; genus JACQLN01. The sequence continues at coordinate 55 of CAYHXG010000114.1, forward strand.
TTCCCTCTGCTTTGGCCTTTTACTGTCTCAAAAATAACGGGTCTGAAATCATTGCAAGACGGAAAAGAACTTAAAGGTTGGGTTATAGGTGTGCCCATGCTGGCACATCAGATAATGGAAAATCGTAAACTGGCCAGAAAAAAAATAGCTCAAGCCGTGAAGCTAGCCAAAAGTAAAGGTGCGAAAGTAATAGGTTTGGGTGCGCTTACTGGGTCGGTAACGAAAGGCGGCGCCGGGCTTTCAAGAAGCGGCGACACAATAATAACCGCGGGGCGCGCCTATACAGCTTACATAATCAAAAGTTACGTTGATGACGCTATAGAAAGATTTGGGTTTTCAAGAAAAGAACTGTCTATAGCCATTGTCGGCGCCGCTGGAGGAGTGGGATCAGCGGTAGTTCGCATGCTGGCCGCTACACCATTTAAAAAAATTATCCTTATAGACTTAGAAAGGAAATTAGAGAAAGTACGGTATTCGCTAAATGAAATTAAATCAAAAAACACCGAAATAGAAATATCGCATCAAATAAGAAGGGTCAGGGAAGCCGACTTGATAATAACAGTAACTAACGCTCCAGAAGCAGTCATTAAATCGGAAGACGTAAAGCCGGGGGCGATTATAATAGACGATGCTCAACCCTCGGACATTTCTCCGGAATTAATCAAAACAAGAAACGATGTTATTATTATTGAAGCAGGCGTTATTGCGGCTCCTAATATAAAGGTTGGCACCAATTTTAGATTAGCCAATAAAGACGAAACATATTGCTGTCTAGGCGAAGTTATGTCCATTGCCGCATCCGAATGGATTAGCGAGTATGAAGCCGGCAATATAACTACCGATGTCGTTTACAAAATATCACAAATTGCCCATAAAATCGGTTTTAGGCTCGCGCCTTATCAAACATTTGGTAAACTAGTACACGAAGAAAGAATCGAGGAGATTAGAAACATTATTATAAACACCAACAATCATAATTCCGTTCATGATTGTTCTTGACCCAAAGACCTCTTTAGTTTTAGTAATAGCAATTCTCAATTTTTTATTGGGCGGTTTTGTGTACCTGCAAAATAAAAAAGAGGCGGTCAACAAAAGTTTTGGCATAATGACTTTGCTGGTGGGTTTATGGTCAATTTCGGCTTTTATATTCCGCGCCGCGCCTTTGAATACTCTATCATTCTTTTTCAGCTACATACTCTACGACG
>CAYHXG010000114.1:1269-2025 GCA_964360575.1 uncultured Candidatus Saccharibacteria bacterium
CTGCTCTTCTGCCGGCTAGCTTCTTGCTGATGACGTTAACATTTCCTCCCTATTCACTTCTTTCAAAAAAAATATTCTCATTTCTAATAATAGAAACGACTGCGATAATTTGGCTGGTTAATACTCCGGATGCCATCATTCAGAATCTAGTTGTGCAAAACAATGAAAAAATTATTTTGTGGGGTCCATATTATTTTATCTATGTTCTGCACCAAATACTGTTCTTTTTTATAGGTTACTTGGTTTTAGCCAAAAAATTCTTAAAGGCAACCGGCATAGAAAAACAGCAGGTAAAATATATTATTTTGGGCACAATACTGCCGGCTAACGGGGCTCTGACAACAAACCTGATGCTTCCTTGGCTCTTCAACAATTACAGCTACTATACCTGGTTAGGCCAGATCTTTATGATCTTTCTGGTTTTGTTTTCCGGCTATGCCATTGTTAAGCACCACCTCTTTAATATTAAGGTAATAGCCACCGAATTATTAACATTTGTAATATGGCTATTCCTGCTTATAAGATTTGTTTCAGCCGAAGATCTTACAAACAAACTTGTAGATGGAGCAGCGCTTACTTTAACCATTATTGCTGGCATATTCCTCATTCGCAGTGTCATTAAAGAAGTAGAACAGAAGGAAAAATTGGAAAAAATGAGTCTGCAGTTAGCGGTGGCCAACGATGAGCTGAAGCGGGTTGATGCGGCTAAATCGGAATTCGTCTCTATTGTTTCACACCAATTACGCACACCCTTAA
>CAYHXG010000115.1:0-2008 GCA_964360575.1 uncultured Candidatus Saccharibacteria bacterium
GGTTAAAGACCTTGGATTTATCCGAGGATGACCACAGGTTTTTTATGGACGAAGCCAATAAGGTGGGTATTACACCCATGCTCACAGTCTTTTCCAGAAGGAGAATTTCTTTGGCTGCCTCCCTGCCTTATAAAGGAGAAAAACTTGTTAAGGTAGCCAGTTTTGATTGTGCGAGCCAATCCTTAATATCGGAACTATCGGGCAAGTTTGATTCGCTCTTTATTTCTACTGGAGGCACGTTTGATGATGAGATAAAAAACACGGCCGAACTGTTAAAGCAAAAAAACAAGGATTTTGTTTTTTTTCACTGTGTTATTAGTTATCCCAACACGCTCGGTATGGCGAATTTAGCCCGAATGGAATGGTTGCGGCAGTTTACGCCCAACGTTGGCTGGTCAGACCACACTTTAGTGGCCCGTGATGGTCTTAAGGTTTCTAAGGTAGCCATGATGCTCGGCGCCGATTATATAGAAAGGCATTTTACGGTTTTGGCGGCCGACAAAACCAAAGATGGACCAGTGTCTATAAATCCGGAAATGCTGAAAGAGCTCTCCAATTTTGCAAGGTTATCTAAAGATGAACAAAAATCCATAGTGGAAAAAGAAATCCCCGGGTGGCGCGAAGCGATGGGTTTAGCTAGCCGTGAAATGACACACACCGAAATGCTTAACCGCGACTATTACCGTGGCCGTTTTGCTAGTTTAATAAATAACGAATGGATTTATAATTGGGAAGATAAACCCATCCTTGGTTAAAAGTTATTAGTTTTTAATTATGGAGAACATTCTGGATAGAATCAATAAAAAAACTTTTGTAGTGGCCGAGGTGGGTAAAGGGTTTATTCAGACGGAAGAAGACCAGGCGCCGGAAGTTTATCTGGAAAATGCCAAGGAGCTCGCGCTTTTGGCCAAAGAAGCTGGGGCCGACGCGGTTAAGTTTCAAACCCATACCGTAGAAGACGAACAGGCCAATATCAGTGTGGTGGCGCCACACTTCAAAGGGGTTGACCGCTATAATTGGGTCAAAAGGAATACTTTAGCCACGCCGGTGTGGTTTTGGCGGGAATTAAAAAAATATTGCAATGAAATCGGTATAGTTTTTTTCTCTACACCTATGAGCCGCGGCGCGGCCAGACTTTTGAACGAAGAAATTGGCGTGGATTTATGGAAAGTGGGCTCGGGCGATCTTTTAGATTTTGTGATGCTCGACTATCTAGTTTCCACCGGTAAGCCGATTATAATCTCAGCTGGCATGAGCACATTGGAAGAAGTTGATCTAGCTGTTGATTTCTTAAAACGCAGGAATGCGGAATTTATTTTGATGCACTGTGTTTCCAAATACCCTTGTCCGCCGGAGGAACTGCAGTTGCAAACTATTGGATTTTTTAAAAACAGATACAATGTGCCTGTGGGTTTTTCCGATCACTCCATTGGTGTTGATTCGGCTTTGGCGGCGACGGTTTTGGGCGCCAAAATAATCGAAAAACATTTTTCTTTGAGCCGCGATTTATGGGGTTCGGACCACAAGGTGGCTATGACGCCGGCGGAACTTAAAGATCTGGTATTAGGAATTAGGAATTTAGAGAATAATACCTCCAAGAAGGAGGAATATCTAAACAGAGATGCCGTTAAAGCGGGAATGGGTCAGCCGGTAAAAATATTACAAGAAGATGAGGCGCAGTTTAGACCATTTTTTAGAAAAACTTTGGTGGCACTTTGCGATATTCCCGCTGGAGTTAAAATAACGGCGGATATGGTTGGCGCCATGAGGCCACAGGCGCACCTAGCTGGTTTAGCATCGGAAAAATTTGAAGGTGTTGTCGATAGGATGGCTAAGACAGGTATAACTCGGTATCAGCCGATCACTCTAGATATGATGGTTTGATTATGGGCGAAAAAAGAAAAATTTTGGTTCCAATTTTCAACCGAGCGCATTACGGCCGGTTGCGTTCTGTTTTAAACGCCATAAAAAATCATCCCAGACTAGAACTTCAGATTATAGTTGCTGT
>CAYHXG010000116.1:0-2002 GCA_964360575.1 uncultured Candidatus Saccharibacteria bacterium
AGCAGTAAGGTCGAAAAAATTTTATGCCAGTGGTTTAAACCGGCCATTTTTATTTTCTCTACGCTAAAACCGACGCTTTGGTAAAGATCGGCCATGGCCATTATCCTTTTTTGGTTTTGGGGTTCGTCGTAGCTGTCTTCTAAGAATATAAAGAAAAACTTCCCCGTTAATTCCTTGGCCATGGCTGAATCGGCAAAGCCGGCAAGCTCGTTGTGGTTAGCTTCGGGTATAACATTGTAAAAAGCCGGGGTCTTGGCTGTTTCATTTAATTTTATTTTCCAAATGGAGGCCACGGCCGATTTCCGTGTTGATGAGTAAATTACAGGAACTCTCCCTTTTATTTTTTGAGCGAGTATTTGACCCTCATTTTCATTTTTTTTGGATTCCAAAGTACGGGCCAATTCACTTGTTTCGCTAAGCACTCCATCTTCACCCATTATTTTTAGTATAGCTCTAAAATGAAAACCTAAAGCAAAGCGTGGCTGGACTGCAGAGTCGGGTATGGTAATGTAAGGCAGAGAATTTTTTTGAGCAAATTCAATCAATTGGCCACCCAAGGTTATGATTGCTGTGGCTAGACCCTTTTCTTGCGCCAACTTAAGACTATCTAGCACTTCCTCGGTATTGCCGGAGTGAGATACCGCAATTATTAAGCTTTTATTCAGATCGACTTCTGGCAACAACGGCAGGCCGTAGTCGGAATGTATGGTTAGTTTTTCGGCGTAGGGCGCCCAAGTCTTTAAGATGTCGGCCGCTAAATGCGAGCCGCCCATACCAAGAACTACCACCCTTTCTTTTGGTGTTAATTTTTGGGCATTGATCACCTCCGGTTGCCACTCAAACTGTTTTGGAAAATTAAGTAGAATTTGATCAAACATAAACTTAACTTGATTATACACTCAATTTTTATATACAATCAATGAATATGAAGAAAATCAGATTTGAGGTACCATTTTACACGCTGTTTTTCGGTCTTATTGCACTGGGTTTATATTTTGGCGTGGTTTGGCTAAGAAACTGGGCTAATCCGACGCCGGATTTTGCCATTGCCGCAGCGGTGAACCCTTTTGTTAAAATCATAGATCAAAAGCCCTATAACGATGAAGTTATAATAGAGAACCGAGTTTATGCGGACCATGTGGTTTTAGCCCGGCCCGGCTTTGTGGCTGTGTACGAAAACCCTTACGACAAGTTTGGCACTTTGGTGGGTACCAGTCGATTTCTCCCGGCCGGAGAATACCGCTATGTAGTGGTGGATTTGGTTAAAGAGTATAAACCCGGAACTCGACTCTACGCTATTTTGCACCAAGATACCGGCGACGCTATTTATAACTTAGTGCAAGATTCCACCCTCAAAGATGCGCGCGGTTTGGATATTCTGGACGACTTCCGTATCCGCGAAGGCGGCTTTGGGCATGGGAAGTAGTTTTTTCTATCGAAGTCCCACTTCAATAAAATCGGGCTGTCGTATAGTGGTAGTACGCGAGGCTGGGGGTCTTGCAGCCGGGGTTCGATTCCCCGCAGCCCGACACCAAAACAAAAGTCCCGACTGTGGTCGGGATTTTGTTTCGAGGTTAAGCCTAGATGAAACTATTTAACTAAGCTTGGAGCTGTTTTTTTGAAGTAATTAGGATTTTTTTGAGAAGCTTTGATACAGCTGGCGCAGACTTTTATTCTTTTACCTACGCCAATTTTAACCCATTGCAAATTGGGATGCTGTTTTTGTTTTACAGTGGGATTATAATGACCGCGCAGTAAAACGCGTTTTATTCTAAAACCGCTGGTTTTTTTGCAAGCTGGACACACCATTGAATAGCTTTTAGCTTTTAGAAATTAGGGCGTAGAGTCTTAAAACTCTAATTATCTATCTCCTTATGCTATCATAGTAAAAACTATATTATCACATATCTTAAGATGGATCAAACAGTAGTTCTCATATTTAACTTGGCGGTGCTGATTATGTCGGTGGTGGTGCATGAAGTTTCGCACGGCCTTGTGGCCA
>CAYHXG010000117.1:0-1936 GCA_964360575.1 uncultured Candidatus Saccharibacteria bacterium
AAAAGAATAGGTAGATTTTTTTCATGTTCGCGTTTGGCTAAATTTGGCACTACACCACCCCAAGGCCGGTGAATTTCTATTTGCGAGGACAATAAATTAGCCAAAACATTAATTTTGCCCTTGGCGTCCGATTCAATCAAAGCGATCCCTGTTTCATCGCAACTGGTTTCTATAGCCAAAATTTTCATATTGGTTTACAAATGATAGCCAGAGTTGTATTATAAGACAAGTTTTAGAGTGTTTGGCGCCATCGTCTAGCCTGGTTAGGACGCAGGGTTTTCAACCCTGTAACACGGGTTCGAATCCCGTTGGCGCTACAAATCTTGGGTCCGCTTTTGGGCGGACTTTTGACTAGTTATGAATAAATGGTATTTGCGTGTTGGGCGCGCTACGGAAATTGAAAATAAGCGCGATAGAATAATTTATCGGGCTTTGGAAATTATGCCCGGAGTTTTGGCTTGGGGCACATTGGTTGGTCTTGTGGTTTTATCTATAACGAAACCAGCCGGAGTGGCCATTTTTATTATTCTTTTTGATGTTTACTGGTTTATAAAAGTTCTGTATCTTTCGTTCCATTTACGTTCGGGCTACAGGCGCATGAAAGAAAATATGAAAGTGGATTGGTGGGCGCGTCTGCGGGAAAATTCCAACTGGGAAGATTACTGGCATTTAATAATTTTACCCATGTATAAAGAGCCGCTCGCGGTGGTTGAAGCTACTTTTAAAGCGCTTGCCGATTCTGAATACGACCCCCAAAAAATGATTGTTGTTTTGGCTTTAGAAGAGCGGGGCGGTGAAGAGCCAAAAAAGACTGCGGAATTTTTACGAAATAAATTTGGCGATAAGTTTTTTAAATTTTTAATAACGCATCATCCGGCCGGTCTCGCCGGAGAACTGGCTGGTAAGGGTTCCAACGAAAACTGGGCGGCTAGGCGAGCTAAAGAAGAAATTATAGATCCGTTAAATTTACCCCACGAAAAAATAATAGTTTCGGTTTTTGATGTAGATACTAATGTTTGGGATCAATATTTTGCCTTGCTCACGCAAAAATATATTTCGCATCCCCATCCCCAGCGCGCTTCTTTCCAACCGGTGCCAATATTCACCAACAACATCTGGGAAGCGCCGGCCTTGGCCCGCGTGGTTTCATTCTCCTCCACTTTTTGGCTGACCATGCAGCAAGAAAGGCCCGAACGCCAAGTTACTTTTTCCAGCCACTCCATGTGTTTTAAAACTTTGGTAGAGGTGGGTTTTTGGCAGACCAATATAGTTTCGGAGGATTCACGAATTTTCTGGCAGTGTTATAATTTTTATAATGGCAACTACGAAACGGTTTCCCTGTATGCTCCGGTTTACATGGACGCCGCGGTGGACGAGACTTTTTGGAAGAGTATGAAAGCTCTTTACAAACAACAGCGCCGTTGGGCTTGGGGTACCGAGAATTTAGTTTATGTTCTTTTTGCTTTTTTAAAAAACAAAGGGTTACCCTTTGGTAAAAAATTGCGGCACGGTTTTAATTTGGTGGAGGGTTATTATTCGTGGGCTACCAATGCGCTCATAATTTTTTTGATGGGTTGGCTGCCGGTGTTTTTGGGTGGTACGGCTTTTAATCTAACCATTCTCTCTTACAATCTGCCCCGCATTACGCGTTTTGTAATGACGCTAGCCATGGTGGGCTTAGTTTCTTCGGCCGTTATCTCTATGAACCTTCTGCCGCCCCGCCCGCCGCACTACGGCAAGGGGAAATACGCTTGGATGTTGTTGCAATGGGTTTTGGTACCCCTTACCACTATAGTTTTTGGATCTGTACCCGCCTTGGATGCCCAAACCCGCCTAATGTTGGGTAAATACATGGGATTTTGGGTAACCCCAAAATCCAGAGAAAGGGTCGGGAAACGGTAGTTTCCCGTGGCGGAAATATTAAAACCGAGGGGTT
>CAYHXG010000118.1:0-1931 GCA_964360575.1 uncultured Candidatus Saccharibacteria bacterium
TACGAAAGAACATAACATCAACATCCCTACAAACTTGAGAATGTAAGGATGTTGTGAAGCTGTGAGTGTTGTAAGTTCTGGATATATTAAACGGCTCAACGCCGTTGAGCCGTTGTTGAACTATGAAAAAATACTTTTTATTGATTTTATTTTTTTTGGGCGTGGGGGTGTGGTGGACGCAAGATGCCAAACACCAGGTGTCAGATACGGCTCCGGCGGCGGCGGTTGAAACAGTTAAACCAGATTCTCCGTATGTAGAAATCAACGGCGTAGAAATCCCCGTGGAGGTTGTAAAAACTCAAGCCGAGGTGGAAAAAGGGCTTTCGGGGCGGGCGAGTTTGGATTCTAAAAGCGGTATGTTGTTTATTTTCTCCAAACCAGATTATTACCGCTTCTGGATGCCAGATATGAACTTTTCCATAGATATAATTTGGATAAACCAAGATCGGGTGGTAGGAATCAGCCCGGACGTTTTCAATGAATTTGACCCCGCCAATCCCAAGTTCTACACGCCGCCCCGGCCAGCCGACAGAGTTTTAGAAGTAAACGCCGGGTTCGCCCAAAAGAAAAATATAAGAGTAGGTAACCCATTCACTTTCGTTCAGGGTCGTTCTGGAGAACGATAATTTAACAATGTTGATTTTACCGGCTCAAAATAAAGATAAAGGAATTTGGAATAAATTTGTAAGCGATAACTATCCGCCTATTGGAGCTTTTATGGCTTCATGGGAATGGGGTGAATTCCAAAGTAATTTGGGCCGAAAAAGAGAAAGATATTTGGTAAACTCTGGCGATACATTGGTGGCTGTTTTTACCTTGGTTTATAGCCGCCTGCCTTTAAGGCAAACATATGGCTATGTGCCACGCGGGCCAGCACTTGATAATAAGTTTTTTGACTCTCCGGAAAAGGTAAACGATCTTTTTAAAACCATTAGAGCTTGGGTGAGAAAAAATTTCCAAGGACTAGTCTTTTTGCGCTTGGAGCCACCAATTTCTGGGGAAAGGATCAATTATGGATCAGCTTTTACCCTGCCCGATTATTATATTCAACCTAAACATAATTTGGCTATTAACCTAAACCAAACCGAGGAGGAAATTTTGGCTAAATTTCACCCCTCTACTCGATCCAATGTTAAAAAAGCAGAAAGAAAAGGCGTAATAGCCACAGTTAAGAAAGAAATATTAGCCGAGGATTGGGATGATTTTTTTGCCATGGCCAAAGAAACTGTAGCCCGTAACGGCGGTAAAAACATATACCCCGGGAGAGACTATTTTGAAACTATGCTTAAAACTCTGCCACACATTGACACAACTAAAGAAAACGAACTAGCTTTTTGTTTTTTTGAAGGTCGGCAGGAAGGTGAACCCGCGGCTATGAATCTGGTTTTATTTTTTGGCAAAACGGCCACTTATCTTTTTGGAGCTTCAGCCACAGCCAAACTGCCTTCTAAAGTGACCACCTATTTGCACTGGTATAGCCTTAAGGAAGCCAAAAAGAGGGGTTACCAATATTACGATTTAGGCGGTATAGACGAAAAACTCTGGCCGTCGCTTACAGTTTTTAAGCGTAGATTCGGCGGCGAGGAATTTGAGTACGCTGGCAACGTGGATATCGTTGTAAACATAATCAAATATAAAATTTACAACTGGATAAGAAAGATTAAGAAATAAGACACAAAAGCAATGTTTTTGACCATGTTTTTATGTTTGAATTTTTATTGTTTATTCTGCTATACTACATTATAATTGCGGGATCGTCTAACTTGCCCCGCAAGTGGGTGGATTATGGGGTATTGAAACATGGGTAACAAAGTATATACTCATGTATATACTAGGTCTAGTATAATTTATGTCTACTAAAGTTCAAAAATGGGGTAATAGTTTGGGTTTGCGCTTGCCTAAAAATATAACTACTGGCTTGGACATCAAGG
>CAYHXG010000119.1:0-1873 GCA_964360575.1 uncultured Candidatus Saccharibacteria bacterium
AAGGTTCTGGGAGAAAATTCGTAACCGGTAGGGAGACCTAGCATCTGTCGCCAAACCCTGCTTTCTGCGCGGTGGCGCGGGAAGATGATTTCTAAGGTTATCTCTCCAGCTTCGTTAATTTTTTCAAGAATTAATTTAGTGATAGAAGACTTGTCCATATATAGATGTTAACACTTTTTACACGATCGTTAAACAATTGTTAACATCTACTGAAATAAAAGAGGGAAAACATAAAAATAGCGGGGGAGGTAGCGGAAACAGAAAGAAAATCTTCGATTTGGCTAACTGGTCTTTAATTTACCTAGTTCGTCCAACACGATTGTTTTTTCATCCCAGTCCATAGCGCCAAACTTGGTCATCATGGTTTTTTCGGCGCCTTTGCCGGTTATCAACACCACGTCGCCCTGTTTGGCACTTTCCAACGCTTCGCGGATAGCCAAACGCCGATCCATAATTTTCCTATGCTTTTTTTCTTTAATACCTAAAGCCACGTCGTGGACTATTTTTTCGGGGTCTTCGCTGTAAGGATCTTCGTCGGTTAAAAAAATTTCATCGCAAAATTTTTCGGCAATGGCACCCAGGTGCGGCCGCTTCCATTTGTCGCGGCCGCCGCCGGCCGAGCCTAAAACGCCAATCAGCTTGCGCCCATTGGCAACCCAAAACGAACGAGCTACCCGATACACGCTTTCCAGAGCGTCGGGCGTGTGGGCGTAATCAATCACCGCCCTAAAAGGTTTTTCTTGCAAAACTTCTAAACGCCCCGGCGCACCCTTAAAATTGCCAATGGCTTTTTTAATATATTCATGAGGAATCTCAAAAGATCGCGCCACAGCCATAGCCGCTAAAACATTATATAAATTGAAATCCCCTAAAAGAGGACTATGACATTTTTCATCTTCTAAAATAAAGTCTATTCCAGCCCCGGAAAATTTAATTTCGCGAGGTACAAAATGTTTTTTAATGCCCTGGCGGTTATTTTCTTTTAAAATTCCATAGCCAACTTTTTCGTCGGCCCAGTGGCGGGTGTAGTAAAAAACCGAAGGGTCGTCTAAATTGACCACGCTGATTTTTTTTGATTTGGTTTTTTTGTTACTTAACTTTTTAAATAAAATTTCTTTGGCCGAGCGATACTTTTCAAAGGAACCGTGAGCTTCAATATGCTCCGGCCTAACATTGGTTAAAACCGCGGCGTCAAAATTTATAAAATCAGCCCGATGCTGTTTTAAACCTTCCGAAGTAGCCTCTAAAATAGCGTACTGGCAGCCGGCGCTAACGGCTTGGCGCAGAAAATTTTGCAGAGCGAACCGGCCGGGCATGGTCATTTTTAGCTTGTTGACTATTTCCTTGTCCTTGATTCTAAATCTGATACTGGACGTGGAAGCCACGTTTAGACTGAACTCGCCGAAAATTTCGTGCAGTAATTGAACCACTGTGGATTTGCCGTTGGTACCAGTTACACCTATCACAATCAAACCACGAGAAGGAAACTTGTTCTTTATAGCGCCAGCCAAAGCCAAACTCCAGTGTAAAAAACCCCAAATAAAATCGGGGATGATTCTTTTGATTATTAGTTTAATAGAAAAAATCATTTGGCTAATAGCTTCAAAGCCTCCTCTATGCGTTTCTCCACGCCTTTAACTTCAACCGGGATTTTTTTAATAACATCACGAGCTTGATAAGTGGAATAACCCAGACTCTGTAACGCCTCTAAAATATCGGCGTCTTCCGATATTGTTTGCGAAGCGATGTTAGTAGCCAGCGAGGCTAGCGCTAAAGCTTTAGATTTTAAATCTATTATTATTTTTTGCGCGGTTTTAGCACCTATACCCGATACTCTTTTTAATACACTCTCTTCGCCTTTGGTTATGGCAGC
>CAYHXG010000120.1:0-1866 GCA_964360575.1 uncultured Candidatus Saccharibacteria bacterium
GCGGTGCTGATTATGTCGGTGGTGGTGCATGAAGTTTCGCACGGCCTTGTGGCCAACCGCTTAGGCGATCCCACAGCCAAAGGGTTGGGTCGGCTAAGTTTTAATCCTCTAAAACATTTGGATTTTATGGGTTCTTTTTTGGTGCCTTTGATTTCCTATATTGGTGGAGGTTTTATATTTGGCTGGGCCAAGCCTGTGCCTTATAACCCTTACAATTTAAAAAATCAAAAATGGGGACCGGCCTTGGTGGCCGCGGCCGGGCCGCTGTCTAATTTTGTCATCGCCTTGTTTTTCGGCTTGGCTCTCCGGTTTGTCTCGGCCATACCTTCGGAGGCCGCTCTGGCTATGTCTGTTATTGTTTACATAAATGTTCTCTTGGGAATTTTTAATTTAGTGCCCATACCGCCTTTGGATGGCTCCAAGATTCTTGCTGGTTTTTTGCCTTACCGCTACGAAAGGCAATTTGCCCAGTTAGAACGCTATGGCATGTTTCTCGTTCTTATATTTATTTTCTTTTTGTTTCCCTTGATTGTTCCAGTTGTTCCTTTTATTTTTCGCCTCATCACTGGTTTTCCATTGATATTTTGAATATCTTGTTTTCTTAAACTGGCCTGCTAATATAATCTTGATCCCGACTGGCTCGCAAGCCGTATGGGTCTGAGGGATCTTATGCGGCAACACACGCCTGCCTTTGCTGTCAGGCAAAGGCAGGGGGCGACCCGCCGAGGGAAGCGCAAAATACCGTGCTTCCCTCATTTTTAATGTTGATTTCTTTATTTGGGTCTGTTAGTATCCATTTGCTTGCATGGAAACGGTGTCAGACGGCGTTGTCAGAGTCTTTGGGCGTCCAGGGTATGTGTGCACGAACCTGGGGTACTCTTGGTAGTCCAAAGGACAAGGTGGGTCCAATTCCCACACATCGGTCCTAGCGGGATCTCGGTGGTGTGTAGAATAGGCGGGAGGCTACGAAAGTCGGATTCCGGTCTGACTGTAGCCGACAGTGAAATACCGCTCGCTATCAAGATGACCCCGGTAGAGGTCCCAATCGGCCCGGTGGATTCCATGTGGCTGGGTTGCCAGGTAGTTTCACTGGGGCCTAAACTCTGGGGGGAAGCGCAAAACAACGCGCTTCCCCGTTTTTATTTATTTAGTGTTTGTTAACTTTTTTATCCAGATTAATTCAGAACATATACTGAGATAGCTACAGCTATCTCAGTATATACTGTAAATCAAACAATCTTGCTACTACTCTGCTACTCGCTGTTAGATTCTGAAGTCTTGCGTCAATTCTTCTTTTAATTTATAATGGTTTCAGTTTAAAATCTTAAACTTTTTACCATACCAAGGTCAGACCTTGATTCCAAGGGCTGGCTTTTATAATCAATGCCCCGTAGTAGACCCCGAAGTAGTCCACCCAAGGCTGACACTACGGGGCAGGATTTCCAAAAATTGTTATACTCGTTATAGACGAATTATGCCGACTATCAATCAATTAATAAAAAGAAGCAGAAAAACATCTAAGCGCAAATCTAAATCACCGGCGCTGACTTTTGCTTTTAACAGCTTAAAAAACAGATATTCAAGTTTCAATTCTCCCTTCAAAAGAGGCGTTTGTCTTTCGGTGCGTACCATGACACCCAAAAAACCAAACTCGGCTTTGCGAAAAATCGCTCGAGTAAGGTTATCTAACGGTATGGAAGTTACAGCCTATATTCCAGGTATTGGTCATAGTTTACAAGAACACTCCGTGGTGGTTTTGCGAGGCGGTAGGGTTAAGGATTTGCCTGGTATTAGGTATCATATTGTAAGGGGTGTCTTGGATGCTACGGGCGTGGAGGGTCGAATGCAAAGGCGGAGTAAGTATGG
>CAYHXG010000121.1:0-1856 GCA_964360575.1 uncultured Candidatus Saccharibacteria bacterium
AATTAACTGATGATGGCGTTTGTAAAAGTCCTCCGGAAGCAAAATATCGGCCACCCTTATAATGGCGTTTTTATCCATAAGTAAAGCACCCAAGACAGATTCTTCGGCTTCCAGCGATTGTGGCGGAAGTTTATCTATGGGTACTACTGTACCGATGTTTGATTTTGTGATGGGGGAGAACATATTTTATGCAAGTTCCAAATTATAGACTGCAAAACGTAGATAAATTCGAAATCCGAAGCACCAAATCCGAAACAAATTTTAATGAATAAATTTTAAATTTAAAATGTTTATAATTTTTTAAAATTAGAATTTAAATATTGTTTCGAATTTCGATATTAGAATTTCGTATTTATCTTTGATATCCTTGGTCCATTGACTGTATCTTCCACTTCCCAGCCCAGCTTTTTGATTTCCTCGCGGATTTCATCGGCTTGCCTGTAATCGCTGGTCACACGGGCTTTTTCACGCTCGGTCGCCAGAGCCATAACCTCGGGTGGCGCGCTTTCTTCTTTTGGCAATATATTAAAAATATCGTTCACCTCGTTTATAAAGTCAACAATTTTCTGTGCATCGTTCTGGGATAAGTTGTTAGCATCTATTAATTTGTTGGTTTCTGTAATGAGTTCAAACAAAGAAGCTAAGGCTTTTGGTGTATTAAAGTCATCGGCAAGTTCCTGCCAGAAGATTTTGGCAAAGTCTTCCCATGGAAAACTAGAGGACTGGTTTTTAACATTATTTAAACGTTCCTTAAAATCAGTGATTCTATTTATAGAGGAACTGGCCATTTGGATTGTTTTTTTGGAAAAACCTAAACCGGTTCGGTAGTGCTGCGATAAAACCATATATCTTAAAACCTGAACCGAGTTTTCCTTAAGAAAATCTCGAATGGTTATAAAATTGCCCAGCGACTTAGACATCTTTTCGCCATCAACTAGCAACATTCCGGTATGAATCCATATTTGGGCGAGCGGACTCAAGCCAGAAACTGATTCCATTTGAGCGATCTCGGCTTCGTGGTGAGGAAATATCAAATCCAAACCGCCACCATGAATATGATAACGAGGGCCGAAGTGTTTTTCGGTAATAGCCGTGTCTTCAATGTGCCAGCCGGGCCGGCCCTGGCCCCAAGGTGAGTCCCAGCTGGGTTCATTGGATCCAGTGGCTTTCCATAAGGCAAAATCGGCGAAATATTTTTTACCCGTTTCCACCTCCACCCGCACTCCCTCTTTAAGGTCGGCCAATTTTTGATGTGAAAGCTTGCCATATTCGGTAAATTTTCTAACATCAAAATAAACACTGCCTGCTGCTGTGTAGGCCAAGCCTTTTTTAACTAGGCGTTCTGTTTGTGAAATTATTTCGGCTATGTATTTAGTAGCCGGGGCGTAGGTATTTACGCTGGTAATACCAAGTGTGGTCATATCGGCGTAGTATTCCTTTTCAAAAAAATCCGCCACCTCTTGCGGATTTTTGTTGTGCTCGAGAGCCCGCGCGATAATTCTATCGTCTAAATTAGTGATATTTTGGAGATAGTTAATTTTGAGGCCTAGTTTTTTGCGCAGAAATTTAATCAAGGCATCAAAAAAAATATAGGTGCGGGCGTGGCCAATATGGCTGTAATCATAAACCGTGGGACCGCAAACAAAAAAATTAAGCCCGCTTTCGGGTGGGGTGGGTAAGGCTTCTTTTTTGCCGGTTAGGGTGTTGTAAATTCGCATGCCAATTTTATCTATGAGCGAAGCGAATAGCTATTAAAATTGAGCACCCAGCACCTTTTGAATATATAAATATCTTTACCTTAAAAAGGTGCTGGGTAAGGTTTTGCAACCAATCACTTCGCTCTTGGGCAAAGCCCT
>CAYHXG010000122.1:0-1853 GCA_964360575.1 uncultured Candidatus Saccharibacteria bacterium
CTTTAAAGGTTGTGTTATATAACCTTTCCAGTTCCATCTGATTTAGCCGGCTGGAAAAAGTTTTTTGACGATCACGGTTTGTTCCGAGGTTGCCATTATTTTAACCCGAGCATTTTCTGGAATAGGCAGGCCGTTCTCTGATTGAGCCAATTTGGTTATGGTTATTTCCCCGACTTGGACCAATACTTGGCCGATTCCTTTTTCCGGCAAACCCACAATGACGCGAGCTTCCTGATCTATAAGATCTCCACTGGTAATATTGAACGAGGCTTGCTGGGAAGCCATGCCTCTAACAATAGCGTAAGTGATTCCAGATAAAGCTAGACCAACCAGACTTCCACAAGCGCTACTCAAAACTACGTGCATGTGATAGTAGGTGAGGATAGTGCCGGTTAAACCAAAGCCGGACAGGAACGATAGTCCGAATCGCAAAGAAAAGAAGGATGGATTTCCGCCCACATGATCAGGCAGATCGTGATGGATGTCTGCAGCATGATCCGTACCGCTGGTGTCGTGGTCACCTCCACCAAAATCATGTTCGCTATCAAAAAGACCATGGATGGCTTCGCTGATATCTCCCAAAAACATGCTTACTATTAGAAATAAACTGCTTAGTATGCCAATGGCGGCGAAGGTCCAGAAAACCATTTGTTGGTCTAGAAATACCAGTACTTGACTGGCTTCCGACCATAGGCCGATGAGTTTAACTTTAGCGTATTCCCACATTTTGGGTCCTCCTCATGTATGATGGTTTTTATGATTTCTGGGTTTTCAAAGAGCGAGTACAATATAGCATAATGAAGATGGGTGTCAAGGATAAAAAAATAGTCTTTCGTCTCCGCCTTAATAGAGCCGAATTTATAACGGGTTTAAAGAATTTACAGCTAGATATTTTTCGGCCTCCAGAACTATTTTTTCCATCATGGTTACCGTTTCCACAGGGTATTGGCCGCTCGCAGTTTCGTCGGAGAGCATCACGGCGTCGGAGCCGGAAATGATAGCAAAAGCTACATCGGTAACCTCGGCCCTAGTAGGTACGGGGTTTTCTTTCATAGAGAACATCATTTGGGTGGCAGTGATAACTGGTTTTACAGCCGCTTTGCATTTTTTTATGATCATATTTTCAATAAAAGGTATCTGTTCCAAAGGCACTTCATTACCGAGATCACCCCGGCCGATCATTATGCCATCGGCCACGTCTATAATTTCATCTATTTTTTCTACAGCCACTTTACGTTCTACTTTGGCAATGACTGGGGTTTTACCTCCCTGCTTTTTTATATAGTTTTTTATTTCTAAAATATCGTTCCGTCCGCCCACGTAAGACATAACCACATAATCTATTTTTTGTTTCAAACCGAATTTTAGGTCAGCAAGATCTTTTTCGGTTACGGTTTTTAAGGCATGGGAATCTATTTCGTGGCCAGTTTCGGTTTTTAGGCGCGGGCCGGAGAGATCCTGTAATATAGGTATGCGGCGGTTTAATTCGCGAGCCAGTTCTCGGGTAGTAGAGATATAGTAAGCATGTTCATCGTAGGTGCCCCATGAAAAATTAAGCCGCACAATATCCATATGGTGGGCAATCATCTGCTTTATGGTTTCTCTATCTTTTGAAGCCGGACCCAGCGTGGCCACAATTTGGGCGTGAGAGTAGTTCATTTGTTAGCTTTTTAGGAATTAGCTTCTTAGGAAGTTAGAAAGCTAAGAAGCTTTGGTTATCTTTAGTAATCTATTATATTTGGCCACACGCTCGCCACCGTGGGGCGCGCCGGCTTTTAAGCCAAAAGCGCCAAAGGCCAAAGCGAGGTCGGCCACAAAATCATCGCTGGTTTCGCCGCTTCTGTGGCTGACAA
>CAYHXG010000123.1:0-1822 GCA_964360575.1 uncultured Candidatus Saccharibacteria bacterium
ATCGTAAGAGATTCGTTAAGATAAGAATATTGTTAACAACTTTACAACGATCGTTAAATATTTGTTAACAATACAAAATAAAACCCCACAGTGAGTTTTCAGTTTTTCGCGATTTAAGTCGCGTTTTGAAAACTAACTGTGGGGAAAAGGGCGATTCATAGCCCGCTCTCTCGTGGCCTTCCGGGTTCAACCCTCAAAACCAAGGTCAGCCAAAACAGACAAATCAGCGTCAACTTCATTCATATATTTCTCAAAATCCTCCAATTTACCAATCATAACTTTTAATCTTTCTTTGAGCTCATGGAAACCACCTTGTGGAAGTAAGTGTATAAGGGGATCTATTTGTGACTTTAACCTGTTTAAGTCACCCAATCGTTCTTCCAATCTTTCTACAGTAGCCTCTATCTCATCAATCCAATTTAGTCTGTTGAATAAGTTACCCCGGGAACAATTGAACAATCTCAAAGATCCCACCAACCATTTACGGCAGATATCAGAGCCACATATTATTCCTCCAACCGAACCCAGCGCTAATGTTCGCTCGCAAACTAAACAGTTGTCCAACCTCGGCCAGTCAATCTGATTTTTCGCTGTCATAGCCAAACTCCTCCTTTAAATTTGAAGAACTACCAAACCCACAGTACAAATTAACAAATCGGCATCTATCTGTAAATAGTCGTGTTATCATAGGAAAATGAATCCTGTTTTTCTTAACGCCTTAAATATCACTTTCGGACTTTCACGCATAAAAAAACTCCTGCAAGTTTTTAAAACTGCCGAAAAAGCCTGGCAGGCGCCGGCGGGCAAAATTTTGCAGTTGGATTTTAATGGCGAAAGCATCAAAGAGGCGTTAGCCAAAAGAGAAGCTATAAACCCGAAACTGGAATGGGCCAAACTGGAAAAATTAAATATAAAAACAATTTCTTTTTTTGAAAAAAGCTATCCCAAACTGCTAAAAGAAATATCTTCCCCGCCGATTCTGTTATACTTGAGAGGCAACACTGATCTTTTAAAAGAAAAAAGTATTGGGGTGGTAGGCACACGCACTCCGTCTAGCTACGGCCGCGCAGCCGTAGATATGCTGGTACCACAACTTTCGGGATGGGGCTTAACCATTGTGAGCGGGCTTGCCCAAGGCATAGACGCTCTCGCCCATTTAGCCACTTTAAAATGCGGTGGCAAAACTATTGGTGTTTTGGGCTGCGGTGTAGACGAAATCTACCCCAAAATGAATGAGCCTGTGGCGGCCGAGATGTTAAAGAGAAATAATTTAATAGTTTCGGAATACCCCATTGGCACCGAGGCCTTTAAACAAAACTTCCCCGCCCGAAACCGCATAATTGCTGGCTTATCCTTAGGCACATTGGTGATAGAATCTAAAATTGATGGCGGCGCGTTGATTACGGCCAAGCACGCCTTGGAAGCCAACCGCGAAGTCTTTGCTCTGCCTGGCCCTATTACCCACGCCACTTCGGCCGGCACCAACAAGCTTTTGCAGGATGGAGCCAAAGTGGTTTTGTGCGCCGAAGACATTTTACAGGAACTTAACTTAAAAAAATTAAGTGCAGAGGAAAAGATACGAGTCAATTTAGATAAGCTTACGGCTGAAGAAAAAAGTATAGTTAGTTTGATTCAAACCGAACCCACCCACATTGACAAAATTATTCAAATAACTAAACTTAAGCCCCATGTGGTCAGCTCCGTTTTAACAGGTTTAGAGCTTAATGGGTTTATAAAAAACACCGGCGGACAAATATATGTACTGACGTAAATAAAAAATAAAATCTCAAAAATAAAAATGACAAATCAAAATTCAAAAAAT
>CAYHXG010000124.1:0-1809 GCA_964360575.1 uncultured Candidatus Saccharibacteria bacterium
TGAGGATGTAGTTGAGAAAGTAAAAGAGCAATTCGGAATATAATCAAGGAGACCCGCCCGCCCTGCTCGTCAGGGCAGAGCATCACGTAGCAAAGCCAAGTAGTTGGCTTTGCTATATGTGGACCGTACCGGATTTGAACCGGTGACCTCTTCTATGCCATAGAAGCGCTCTGCCAGCTGAGCTAACGGCCCTTTGATTAGCAACCAATTGATTGACTGGCCGCTAACCCGATACTATTTTTTGTTCTTACTGAATACGTAAAGGTACAGAATATCCAGTATACCCAGGGTATTAATTAACAACAAGGCTATAAACCAAGGCTTACTGTTTAAGTGTGCCGCGCGCCAAAGCGAACGACCCTTCCAATAGATAGACCAAGCCGTAAGTATAATCAACATTATTCCGCCCACGACTATACCTAAAATGCTTAATGGCACTGCCCAATGGTTTATATAGTTTTCCCACATAGTTTTTTATTTTTAAATTTAATAATGTGCCCCCGCCAAGAATCGAACTTGGATCCGCACGTTAGGAGTGTGCTGTTCTGTCCGTTGAACTACGAGGGCAATTTTATTGCCCGAGTTCCGACCTTTTCCAATGATATTATAGGAATTTGCGTCGGAACGGGGGCTTTTTCTCTATTTACATCAAAATCATACCAAATTAGACCATTTTTATAAACCCAGTAAAACTGTGACCATCTTGCATTTTGAGCCGTTGTATAGTATAAATAGGCCAGAACAAAACAAAAATAACTCATTTGTTTTTCTCCCACGCACTAGACCCGCTTCGCGTGACAGTGCGGGGCTGATGCTTTTGTAGATGGCTTATTTAAACATTAAACCCCAGAAGGAGCGGTTAGTAGCTGGCAGGCCTTTATCGGAAGCCAAAGATGAAGATATCTTAACCGCCTCTTTAAAAAACCCCAACTTGTTTGGGGTTTTAGTGGATAGATACCAAGACGCTTTTATGCGTTCGGCTCAGAGGGTAGTTAAAACCCGCGAAGATGCCGAAGATATTGTTCAGGAGGCTTTGGCCAAAATATACAAAAACGCCAAGAAGTTTAAGAAGCAGGAGGGTATAGAGTTTAAGAGCTGGGCTTATAAGGTTTTGGTTAATACTTCTTACACTTTTTATCAAAAGCTTAAAAAGAAACAGGCGGTTTCCATGGAGTTTTTCGAAACTTATAAGTACGACATTATAGACGAGAAGGATAATCTTAAGGCCGATCTAGAAACCAAAGAGATAATATCTAAAGTTCTATTAGAGTTACCAGAAGACCTAAAAAGGATAGTAGAGATGCACTACCTAAAAGATTTATCCTACGAAACCATTTCTAAACAAGAAAAATTAAGTATTCCAGCTATAAAAATGAGATTGTTCCGGGGGCGTAAGTTGATGAAAAAAACTTTAGATTCGGCGGAAACTCATAATTAATAATTCGTTATTCTTTTATCAAAATGACTAATCAGCAATTGAAAAACAAAATAATGCGTCGGGTGTATACTACTTGGTTTTGGGATCGTTCCAAACCGCTGTTGTTTTTGCAATTGCCGCTTATGATTGTGTTTCTTGTTATTCAGCACGAATATGTGGCTTTTAGGGCGGTGGCCTCAAATACGGTTAGTTCTTTTAATAGTCCGATGAGCGCTTTTGAATATTTTGTTTCGGCTTTTAAGAGCGCTGAACCGTTAGTAGCATTTTTGGCAGCGGCCATTGGCTTATTTACGATCCTAACTCTAAACAGTATTGCCAGAAACCTAGTGGCTATTGCGAGAAAGCCTTCCAAATTACCACTTAAAGTGGAT
>CAYHXG010000125.1:0-1795 GCA_964360575.1 uncultured Candidatus Saccharibacteria bacterium
GGCGCACCGAGCGGCCGCGGTGACGGAGACCGAACTGCGCCGCGACGATGAGAATGTCGTGTCCCTTCTGTTCGTCGCCCAACTTTTTCCACATCGCTGCTGTGTGCTTGTGCTATGGTGTCAATAGTGCGGTAATTGTTTCATATCTTTCCTCCAAAGGGTTACCCTTTGTGAAGACTAGGATTTTAGAAAAAGATTAAAAAATATTAGAAAATCCCCTGAGATGGCGTTGGCTGTCTCGGGGGATAGTTTATTCCAATGGAATATAATACTTGGGCAGAGTTTCTGTCGCGCCTTCGGGTAATTTTTCGTAGTAGATAAAGCGATAACCCAAAGCACTGTGCCGCTGATTGTATTCCAGTGCCAGTTCGTGATATTTCGATCTTAATTTCCAGTATCTAGTTTCTAATCTATTTCTTTCCAAAAGATGCTTTTTGGGCCACAAGAACTCGGGCGTATTGCGATTTTTCATTGCCAAATATGTTAGGCTTTCGTGGCAAATGCCAGCATCCCTTTCGAGAATATAAATTTCCTCCTCTAACACCACCAAGGCACTGTATTCTTGAGCTAAAAACTCATTAGTTGGCCCATTGCTTCTGTTTAAAAGTGAATAATATACTACCGCGGCAACCAAACCACCAGCGATTAAAAGCATAAAACCGATCTTAAAAAAGACTGTTCCTCCTGCCTTTAGCAACTTGACCCAATCGATCCATCTGGCCGTTCCTAAAGTATGCATATTTGGCCTCCCCTGCCAAATTGTTAAAGAACTACAAACACGATGCACATATCCCGATGATTCATTTATATATTAATCAATGAAATCGGGATCCCGACTTCCTTATCTTAATCTTAATTACAGATGAAGCGTCGGGACGAATTTATGCAAATGACACGAATGGAATCAAACTTTAAGATATCTGCGAATGGCAATTAAGCTGGATACAACTCCCAAAGAAACTCCAACTAGTGTCTGCAAAACAAAAATCTGCCAGAAATTTTGTTTAAAATAAGTGGCTATATCCACGCCCGAAAGAAAAGATGAAAGTTTGGGCGAGATAAAAAGCACCAAAGGATAAAAAATAATTATTGTTGCCACCGAGGCTAAAAGGCCGTGAAGCCCCCCCTCCACAATAAATGGGCCGCGGATATACCAATTAGACGCCCCTACCAAGCGCATGACGCCGATTTCCTCGCGCGTGGAATAAATCGTTAAACGGATGGTGTTAAAGGTAACTAAAACCGCCACCAGGCCCAAAACCAATATGGCGACGAGGCCCGATTTTCTTATGGTATTTAAAATACTGGAAAGCTTCCCTATCACCTGCTGGTTTTGCCGGTAATTAACCGTATCCACCAAAGCGGCAAAACGCGGACTTTCCAAGAAAGAAGCAATGGATCCGTAATTATCTATTAATTTAGCTTTGATGTTGAGCGATGCCTCTAGCGGATTATCGCCCAGCTCCTCCAGCGACTTTATAATCAAAGGGTTATTTTGGTGACCTTCTTCAAACTTAGCCAAAGCCATGGCGCGGGAAACATATTCCACACTTTTAACATCGGACAAGCCTTCGAGCTCAGTTTTAATTTTTAAAATTTCATTCTCGGTGGTAGTCAATTTAAAATAGACAGAGATATCTACTTTTTCTTCGAGATCCTGAAGTATACTGCCGGCTATCACCGAAACCAAAAACAAGCTCGTTATTAAACCGAGCGTAATCACCATTACGCTAATGGTGGCCGTGGATACCCAACGGTTACGCCAAAAAGAATTTAGGCCCGATTTTATTACTCT
>CAYHXG010000126.1:0-1785 GCA_964360575.1 uncultured Candidatus Saccharibacteria bacterium
ACGGTCTTTTTCTTTTAATATATTAAAAAGTTCTAAAGCACTCTTTTTTTCTAGATCGGCACGAAGGCGCAAATAAGGATTAACTTCTGGTAAGTGACAGTATTCTAAAACAGCTATTAAATAAAGTGGTGTACCCCCAACTAAAAAAGGAGTCTTTCCGTGCGAAATAATTTCCTTTAGTTTTTCGGTAGCTGATTTTTGATATTGAGAAAGGGTAAAATCTTCGGTTGGTGAAATTTCATCTATTAAATAATGCGCAATATCTTTGTATATAAATTCTTTATGTCCGTTGAGTGACATCCGATGTCCTTCAGGCTTGGCGGTGCCAATGTTAAATTCTTTATATATTTGGCGAGAATCGGCAGAAACTATCTCGCCCTTAAATTTTTTAGCAAGTTCAATGGCAAGACCGGTTTTACCAGAAGAGGTAACACCGAGTATTGTAATTACTTTAGAGAGACTTGAATTCAATTTCTTTCTTTAGTTTGGAAACAAGCTCGGAAATTTTTATTTCGCCAAGATCACCTTGACCACGTTGGCGCAAGGCTACGGTTTTATTTTCTTCTTCTTTAGCGCCAACAACAACTAAATAAGGAATTTTTTGTGTTTCGGCTTCGCGAATCTTTTTGCCCATGGTTTCGTTTTTTTTGTAAATTTCAAAACGTATGCCGGCTTCGGCCAGCTCGCCGGAAATTTTATTGGCGTAGTCAGCAACTTTGTCGCTAATTGGTAAAATTGCAATTTGTACAGGAGCCAGCCATAAAGGAAAATTTCCCTCAAGATGTTCCAGCAACATAGCCATAAATCTTTCAATTGAACCCATAATGGCGCAATGTATCATGACAATCCTTTCCTGCTCACCTTTTTCGTTTGTACAAGTTAAATCAAACTTTTCCGGCAAGTTTACATCCAGTTGAATGGTGGCGATTTGCTGGCGGCGCCCTAAAGAATCGTGAGTGGTAAAATCAATTTTTGGTCCATAAAAAGCTGCTTCACCACGTGATGTTGTGAATTCAATTTTTTTGTCTAGAGCTATTTCTTCTAACTGTGCTTCAGCTCTATTCCACATTTCTGGTGTTCCTAGATATTTTTTTGGACTACTTAAATCGCGAAAGGAAAGTTCAATGTTTAAATTGAAGCCGAATATTTTATAGAATTCGTCTACAACATTCCATATTTTGATAAATTCTTCTTTAACTTGACTTTGCCGACAAAAAACATGGGCATCATCTTGAGTAATAGAACGAACACGGGATAATCCGTTTAATTCTCCAGTCTGCTCGTCACGGTAAACTTTGGTAGTATTGGCGTAACGTTGGGGTATTTCCCGGTAGCTTAAAGGTCTGCGGTTGAAAATCTCAATATGATGCGGGCAGTTCATGGGTTTTAAAGCAAACTCGTGGTCTTCGCGAGTTTTTACATGAAACAGTTCGTCTTTAAATTTGTCCCAATGGCCGCTTTTTATATAAAGATCCTTTTTAGTAATATGGGGTATATCCACTAGTTGATAGCCATGTTTTTTTCTTAACTCCCACACAAAATCATCCAGCAAGTTCCTCACAATCGTTCCTTTGGGTGTCCAAAGAGGCAAGCCGCTACCTACGAGATCGGAAAAACAAAAAAGATCTAATTCTTGGCCTAATTTTTTATGATCGGGTTTGTCCATACTTTTATCTGGTATAACCAGTCAAACCAGAATAGAGCGAATAGTTTATGTTTGAATTTTATCAGAAGTATAATATTTTGCAATTATATACCGAGATAGCGGCAGCTATCTCGGTATAT
>CAYHXG010000127.1:0-1769 GCA_964360575.1 uncultured Candidatus Saccharibacteria bacterium
GGAGGTATTTTATTGATAGTGTTTATAATCTGGTCGGTTTACTGGAAAGGCCGCGGGTTATGGCGGGCGGCTCACTTAAACAGCAAGCTCTGGTTCGTGGCCTTGCTGTTAATCAACACGCTTGGTATTCTGGAGATTCTGTATATTTACGTTTTCAGCAAAAAGAAAAACTAGTAGTTGCACATTGAGAATCCAGGGGGTACAATAATTACATGGGTTACCCCGAACAAGTAAAGAAAACGGCAAGAAAATTGCGAGCTAAAGGTAAGACGTTTTCCGAAATTAAAAAACAACTTGGGCTTAAAATTCCCAAGAGTACTGTTTCGGATTGGTGCTCGGATGTTAAATTACCAAAATGGTACAGTAAAAAATTAGCCCTTTTGAACACGACGAGTTTGAACAAAGCACAGAAAATGTCTTTGGTTTCAAATCAGATAAAACGAGAAAGGTTTATAAAAGAGATAAGAATCAAAAATAAAGAAATAATAAAACAGGTAACATCTAATGCAAATTCTCTAAAAGTTTTATTGGCTTTTTTGTATTTGGGAGAAGGAGCGAAATGGAAATCACACCGCGGTTTAATGCTTGGCAGTTCCAACCCTATAATCATAAATCTGTACATAAATTTATTAAAAAAATGCTATGGTATAATGCCGAATAAATTAAAATGCAGAATCAGTTACAGGGCCGACCAGAATATAAAAGAGTTAGAAAATTATTGGTCTAGAATAACTTCCGTTCCCTCGCAAAATTTCTATAAGACAAAACCCGACCCGCGCACCATAGGTAAAATAACTAAAAATAAAGATTACAAAGGAGTTTGCGTGGTAACATGCGCCGGTACAGATATACAATTGGAATTAGAAGAGATAGTAAAAATTATTTCACGGGCCATTAGCTCATTTGGTAGAGCGTTCCCATGGCATGGGAAAGGCGACCGGTTCAAATCCGGTATGGTCCACCAAGAGAAACTAGTTGTCTAGGAAAAGGGGTGCGGATCACAGGCATTCTTTCTTTTATTGATGTTTGCAAATGGGGTTCAGCATATTGTGTGGTGGAGAAATTTAAAAAAGTATGTTCCAGGTTTAATCACCGCATTTCTACATATTTTTGTTTTTCTAGCTTTTTATTTTAGTTAATAATTACAAAAAGTCTTAGATATTTTCATGCCACAGTTCTTAAAAAATTGGATTAGATCACATCGCCATAAGAAAATAATAAAAACAATAGAAATTCCAAACCAAGGAAGCGCGCTTGATCTATCATGCTCTGGTGGTCAATTTTTTAAGAAAGTCCATGTTGTAAAACCTGACTTAAAACTTTTTGGGATTGATGTTTCTAATGATGATATTGAAAAAGCAAAAAGAGAATTGCCATTTACTAGCTTTAATTTAGAAAGTGCTGAAAAACTAAGTTTTCAAAACGAGACTTTTGATTTTGCTTTTTCAACTATGTCTCTTCATCATTATGAAAATTCCCAAAAAGTTTTTAAGGAAATATACCGAGTATTGAAAATAAATGGAATTTTATACCTTACCGATCTTATTCCGAAACATAAATTAACTCAAAAACTTTGGAACTTATACCGTTGTCCGGAACCGTATCATTTTGAAGCGTATTACTCTATAAGTGATTTAGCAACGATACTAAAACCAATTGGTTTTAGTATCGTTTACAATAAGAAAATATCTTTAATTCCAAGAGTAAGAATTCTCAAATTAAAAAAGGATTGAGAATTCTTACTGCCCGCCCCGCCAAAAAACAAAAAG
>CAYHXG010000128.1:0-1731 GCA_964360575.1 uncultured Candidatus Saccharibacteria bacterium
TAATTTGCAACCCCCTGCCCTTTAACACTATTCCCGAAGTCATAAACACGGTGATTAATTTTATAGCGGCGCTCGCGGGTCCGGTTGCCGTTATAATGATTGTTTATGCCGCTTATCTTTTTATTCTGGGTGGCACCAACCCAGAGCAAGTAAAAAAAGCCCGCAGTATTATACTTTATACGGTAATAGGTATTGCGGTTGTGGTTATGTCTAAGGCTATTGTAAAGGTAACTTGCAGTATTTTAAGCGCCAGTTGTTAGCTTGTGGAATATTATTTTGATATATTTTGCTTTATGGGTATAATTTAGGTAAATGGGTCGATAAACAAATTTAAGTTTATTTTTAGATTCTATGAATAGCATCAATCGACTTTTTTGGAAAGTGGCTACGCCAGTGGCTTTGGCTTTGCCCGGTTTGACCGCTCTCGCCCAGACCATACCGGAAGTTGTGCCAGATTCAACTATAACAGATGTGACTGGGTTGAAGACTAAGGTGGCATCTATTGTAAATTCTTTGATTGGGCTTATTGGTATTATAGTGGTGGTGCTTATTGTTTATGCTGGGTTTTTGTATGTAACGGCGGGCACAAATGAGGACAACGCTAAAAAGGCCAAAACCATATTTACCTATGCCATGATCGGTTTGATTGTAGCCGTGTTATCTTACGCCATAGTCAACATTGCAGTAGGTTTTATAAACTAGCTAGGTGGTAGCGCAGAGAAATATATTACAGCGGGAACATATAAAAACCCCTCCGACCAAAATCGGAGGGGTTTTGTGTTTGTGTGGCGGATAGGTGGATCATCTACCTGTAGGAGTAAATATTACGAGTCCACCCCCACCACGCAGAGAAAAGACATCGGTGTCTCTTTTCCAAGTGTGGTCTGGAATTCTTGTGGGTTTATCTGAACCATAAGGTAGAAATTCAACCCAGTCTGCGGAGATTACTTTATATCTGCCAATGAGTGTAATATAGTCCGAAAACTCTTGCGGATTTATTTGCACTGCTATTGTTTCTGTTGATCCGTAGCGCCGGCCTTGGTATGACGAGAATTTCTTCAATCCAGATTTCCATAAAAAATAATCTATCGGTTGGGGGTCAAAAAGAGAAGCTGTGGTGTAGGCCATAGTGGCCGCAACGGTTAAGATATACATTTTTGGCGAAATCCAGCTACCCCAAAGGTAAATACCCACAACCAAAGCCGTGCCGCAAAGTAATAGCATGGGCAGGGCCTCGGGGTTATTTTCTATGGGCATTTTTATTACATAGAGGGAAGCCAGACATTCCACAAATAGTATCGTGGCTATGGCCCGAACATACTTTTCTCCGGCAATGGCTGGGTTTAAGGTCTCACCCCGAAGCATGCCTATAAGGACTCCGAGAGGAGCACCCCAAAACCCCAAAATCAAAACTAAAGGGATACCTAAAAAAACTCCCAGCCAAGCAAAAATTGCAAAACCGGTCAGGGCCTTTAGAATTACGAAAAGAAAAAATGTACCCAGCCAAAGAGCGAATAACTTTATTAAAGACTTAAAGTAGATCGGTGCCACCGTTTTTATTTTGTCGAATGTTTTTTCGGCGCCGTAACTTGCGATTTCAAACAGGAGTTCAAGAGTTTTACTTAGGGATCCGTCCGCAGTTGCCATTTTAGGCCTCCTTTTTCTTTTTTAATCGGTCGCGGATTTTTTCTAGTTTTAGGTTTACAACTTCAATTGCGGGCGCGAAAAGTG
>CAYHXG010000129.1:0-1725 GCA_964360575.1 uncultured Candidatus Saccharibacteria bacterium
GCCAGAGTTCCAACTTAACAAGCTATGTTCTTTGGGAAAAAAGCGTGTACCATTTTATTGTTTCCCGCAAACCCTCTTCCATTTCATATCGCGGCTGCCACCCGAGAATATTCTTCGCCTTAGACGCGTCTAAGTACTGGTGGGGAATCTCATTTTTTATGTTATTTAAAATAATCGGCTTCAAATGATTCTTGTTCATGAGATTGGAAATCATTTTTACCATTTCGATTACCCGCAAGGGTTTATTGTGCCCAAAATTAAAAGCTTCTCCAGAAATTTTTCCCTGCGCCAAATTTTCCGCCACGCAAAGATAGGCCAAAATTACATCTTGGATATACACGCAGTCACGCCGATATGAGCCATCGCTCCGAAGCTCAATAGGTTTTTCGTTAAGCAAAGCCTGAATTGTTCCCGGGATAAGCCGGGAAAAATTGTAATCTCCCCCACCATAAATATTGCCGAAGCGCGCCACAACCACAGGAAGTTTGTACACCCGCGCGTACATCCGTGCAATTTGATCCTCACAACTTTTGGAACAATCGTATGGATGGTTTTCCCCCAGCAAAGCGAAGTGTTCCTTATAAGGGAGGGTTTTGTGAATTCCATAAGCTTTATCAGAAGATGCAACCACCACGGAAATGTTGCGATGCTTTCGTGATTCCTCAAGAACCCGTACGGTTCCAATAATATTAACCTCCAAAGCTTCGGCCGGATTAGCTAACACATCTTCAACCAAAACATGCGCCGCCAAATGAAACACTGTATTAAACTTATTCCGAGTAAAGAGTTTTGAGAGTAGTAAAGCGTCGCGCACATCACCTTTCACAAACAGGGATTTTTTAAAAATACGGTCGTATGGCTCTCCAAGGTTAGGCATTTTAGGCTTAATATCAAGAATAGTTACTCGGGCACCCTTAGCCACCAGTTTGCAACTTAACCACGAACCAACAAAACCGGCGCCGCCAGTTACCAACACTCGTTTGCCTTTCCAAAATTTATCGTTCGAAATTTTCATTTTGTATTTATTGTCATTTATTAGTCCCAAATCTTCCAAGCTGCAGCGCCCTTATTCCATTCTTCGTTTAAAAAATCCATGTCACGAACCGTATCCATACATTGCCAATACCCATCATGGCAATAGACCGCCAACTGGGACTCGGCCGCTAATTTTGGAAGTATATGCCGCTCAAAATTAAGATCTTTTTCTTCGGATAAACGGGCAAATACCGCCCGATTACATACAAAAAACCCGCCATTAATGTAGCTGTCCTGTAATTGAGGCTTTTCCATAAAAGTAACCTTGGAGTCATTAATTTCTATATGCCCAAATCTTGCAGGTGGATGGATACCGGTAATGGTTACCATCTTGCCATGAGCATAATGAAAAGAAACAAGATCGTCAATATTCACGTTGGCCACCCCGTCGCCATATGTGAGTAAGAATATATCGCTCTTAATGTGCGACGCAATGCGTTTTAGCCGCGCCCCTGTTTCGGCTTCAAGGCCTGTATCAACAATCGTTACACGCCACCGTTCTTCAACCGGCGTGTGAGTTGTTACGTTTTGTTTCCCTTCCGTAAAATCAATCGTAAAATCGCTTTGATATAAAGGGTAATTTAAAAAATAGTCTTTTATTTTTTCTCCTTTATAGCCGGTTGGCAAAATAAACCGCGAAAAACCAAAAGAATTATAAATTTTCATTATGTGCCACAAGATTGGCCGCTC
>CAYHXG010000130.1:0-1600 GCA_964360575.1 uncultured Candidatus Saccharibacteria bacterium
TGATCATATACAACATCTATTCCTACCAAACCTTCGGCCACTTTGATCTGCAATTTTCATACCTTTTGGGTCAAGAAACCCCTTGGCCGGTTAACGAATTTGGCGGCAAAACCCAAGATCCTTTTTCCAAAATAACCGAAAATCTGCCGGCCGTGTTCTCGCCGTTGTTTTTGATCCTGTCGCTCGCTGGCTTGGCCCTAACTTTGCGACGCAGAGAATTAAGAAAGCAATTGAATTTGGTTCTGCTCGCTTTTTTATTCATCACCTGGCTTTTGACTTTGACGGGCTCGGCTGTCCGCTTTGTTTCACTATACATAATTCCACTGCCGTTGATATTGGCGGCACTTTTTGGATTCATCTGGCAATATAGGCTCAAACTCGCTCTGGCTGTTTTGGCTATCTTCACTATCCACGAACTTTTTTTTACCGTAGAGAGGGTATTTTTGAATGAACCCGATTATGGTGTGGCTAAATTGGATAAATATTTTGATTCGGTTTTTGAAGGCGGCCGATCCGAAGCCGTGCCTTCTCATCCTGATTCTCGTTTGAACGGGGTAATTCAAAAATACGCCGCCAAAACGCCGGTCAAACTAACCCAGCCTGCCGGCATAATTTACGACGATAATATCTCTATTCCAGCCTCGCTCTGGTTATTCAGTCGCAGGCAATATTACCACGCTATTCCTATAATGGCGGCTAGCAACTTTGAAAACATTCTGGAACACGAGAACACAGCTGTATTTAAAAATTTCACTTTGTATTTTGTAAAAGCCAGCGAGGCCGCGCCCTTAAAACCCATAAAACCGACCGATTAAAGCGAGAAAATAGAAAAATTTTTACTAACCCAAAATAAAAAACCGGCTATAACCATAACCGGCTATGGCGCCAACGATTTCCCCGCCTTTAAAGTTTACAAATTTTCCGTTCAATAACCCGTTTGATCTTAAAGCCTTTCGCAACACCCGATGTTGCAGGTTTTTACAGATTATCTTTCAAATAAAAACTCAAAAAACCTAGCAAAGACTATCGGGAATACACATAAAATATAAACAAAACAATTAAAATACCCAGAATTCCCACTGCAGGACTAATAAAAAACAAGGTAATTATAATCGCTAAAAATACTAACAATCCGAACATTTATTTCTATATCTTGAACTTATTTCTGATTAACAACTCAAAGTCCTTTTTGTCCACTTCTAATTGTTTACAAGCTTTCTTGAGATCGTCAGAATATATAACACCAGCTTGTTTGTCTTCATGAACACAAAAGACCCCAACTGGAATCTCGTTATTATCCTTAAAGAACTCAAAACAAAACGCAGAAGCTTTTTTACCCTTATAAGGCTTACAACTAAACCCTTTTCTGACAGCTAAAATTTGAACAGCTTTATAAAAATCACTAAATTTAATGTTTGTTGGTATAGCCACATCACTTATTTTCTGCACAAGCCAGACTTCTGTGAGAGAAAGAAATTATATTATTACTAGAACTAATTCTACTTTGTGACGAGAGAAAATTAGAGTACTTGGTTGGATTAGCAGTTTTTAATTTATTGGCAATTTTTTTAGAAATTATTGGCCAAATTTTTTCAAAAAC
>CAYHXG010000131.1:0-1562 GCA_964360575.1 uncultured Candidatus Saccharibacteria bacterium
CAAAAAGTTACGCCGAGTTCAAGCCAACCCGTAAATCATATTTTTCGCGCTTGCTTTTCAGTTTCTGAAGTAAGGCGCCAAAAGCATGAGCTAAACCAATCATG
Organism: uncultured Candidatus Saccharibacteria bacterium; assembly: GCA_964360575.1. GTDB lineage: Bacteria > Patescibacteriota > Minisyncoccia > JACQLN01 > JACQLN01 > JACQLN01. Next base: position 105 of record CAYHXG010000131.1, read on the forward strand.
CCTCCGAAGTTGGCCAAGGCATTAGCTACGTCGCTTTTAGAAAACCATTCTACAAGAATTAAAACCCAATCAGCCCCGTAACCAAAGTTTCTTTCCTCGCTACTGGATGATAGTTCCGCAAATAACCTTTCGCCTTTAACATCATCAATGACATTTCTAAGTTTTTCTGACTTTTTGTGATCTTGTAGATTACCAGTGGTGACATCAATGTCGGAAATGTAAAGATCAAATAGCGGCGCGTTGGGCGATTCTTTTAGTTTTTTTGTTGGCCAAGTAGTCATGAAAAACTAAACATTTGAGGCAGAGGTCTTTTTTCTGCAATCAACCAAGAAAATTTCCTTGTTGTCCACCGACTTTTTGATTTCTTGTAAAATTCTATTTACTCTTTCTAGCTCTTCGTCGGAAAAGAAAAATATTACTTTTATAACATATTTCAAATTACTATCTTCTTGGTAAATCTTGCCCTGATTCAATAAATTTTTTTTAAGTTTTGAACTCGAAGCGCGTTTAAGTTCAAGCCCTGTTTTATCTTTACCGCCGAACGAGATAATAAAATCAATCGGCCCTCTGCCATTGTTAACTTCGGAATTGTAATCAAATAAACTACCGTAAGTGGTGTTCTTAAAAATTAATCTTAATTGGCTTTCTTGAAGAGGTTTGCCTCTGAAATATAAATCTTTACTATTCGATTCCAGCGTTTGCTTGAAAAAACTAATTCTCGTGATGCAGTCCTCAAAAGAGGTTAACTTACCAAAACCCTTGCTTGCAAATTCTTTTTGAATGACGCTGGCATCGAAAAAGAAGTTAACGCCCTCGGGATCAGCGACATGCAATTTCAATGCATCGTCTTTCTGTTGCTCTTTTAGTTTAATGTAATAATCGAGTATCTCTGGGTATTCCCAAGCTGTTTTCAATAGAGCACCCGTCCTGCTTTTTTTGGAGTAATCTTTTTCTGCCTGTTTCTTTTTATTTAACTTAATCTGTAAATTGTCATTGAAAAATCTATTAATTTTCGCTCTTAACTCATCGTTTGGTATGACACTAAAAATCGCGGTGTCACTTTCTAAAAAATCATTCTTGGAAATCCAAGTATCTTCTTTAGTCAAGATTTCTTTGGGCACGAGTAGCACAAATTCTTTTTTCCCTCTTATTTCTAGGGCTGGCAGAGTAAAACGCCCGTCTATCCAAATGCCCTTTTGGAAATCAAATTCAACTTTACGCACAGAGAATTCCGCCAACAATTTGCTATCCAAATTCTTCTTCGCAAATGTTTGCGTATATTCCAGCAAAAACTTCTTGGTTAGATTTAAAGTAAAATCGCTAATTTTATCTACCCCAACTCCTTCTTCAACTAAGCAAAGTTTTTCAAGGTGCGATGACTCTGTTAGTTGCTCATTTCCGAATTTTGAAAAAATTTTATGTAAATTCTGATAAAGAGATTGAGCAAAATCCTTACCC
>CAYHXG010000132.1:0-1555 GCA_964360575.1 uncultured Candidatus Saccharibacteria bacterium
CTCGATTTGGAATGTTTGAATCTTTTGATTCTTTGATTCTCGCATTCCAAAACTTAGAGAGCTAATCATCGGATTTTGATTAGCTCTTTTCTTTTTTCTTAAAATTAGTTTTGATATAATTCAAATGAGATTAGGCTAGTGTACGGCGGTTTACGGATTGCCGTCGCCGAACTCTCTCTTCAAAAAAGAGAATAACAGCCAGAGTCTTAAAGATCATGGTTTTTAAGAGCGCGCTGTTTTGAGGAGATGCTGCTTGTTTTTGCCTGGGGCGAGTGTTTCTTTCTATGATTTTTACAATGAGAAACTGTCGCCGAATAAAATTCAAAATTGAGAGGATATAATTTGTTAGTTAACAAAGGTAAACCTCAAAATTTGGTGAATATTGGTGGGCAAAAACAAATTATCCAGATGCTGATGGTGATTTCAACAATGCGCCGATCTTTAACTTCAACGACGGCAGACTCGAGTTCAATACCAACTGGATGAGTAATACCAACGACAACTATGGCTCCGCTTCTGGTTTCCTTCCGAAGTCTCTCCTTAGTAAAAAACATCCGTTACTGGATGTTTTTTTAACTCACTCTGATTTAGTTGAACGAATCCAACCGCCAAGCATTCTGCCTATTTCGTCTATATTTGCTTGAAGTATAATATATTTTTTAGGCTCAATGGATTTTATATCTTTTAGCAGGCGAATAAATATACGTAATAAGTTAAGTGAAATACTCGCGTCTTCAAGTATAAGCACTTTCCTTGGTTTAGAAGTCTGACCGGCGCGAAAAATTTCTTCGATCAAATTAAGCATTTTATTTTCACAGTGTTCAAAGACTGTAAAACGATCTTGTTTAGGAATTAATTTACGATATTCATTAAAGGTTTTATACAGATCGTAGGACTTTTTAAGTATGGGTATATCAAATTCGTTTAACATGAAAATTTATAGAAATATTTTTAATAAAGTTATTTCGCTAGAAAATCTTTTTGGAGCATGGGAAAAATTTAAAAAGGGTAAGCAGAAAAAGCCAGATGTGCAGAAGTTTGAATTTCAATTGGAACAAAATATTTTTAGCTTGTATGAGGATTTAAAATCAAAAAAGTATAGACATGGTCCTTATCATGGTTTTTGTATTAGTGACCCAAAATTGCGTCATATTCATAAAGCCACAGTTAGGGATAGGGTTTTGCATCACGCTGTCTTTAAGATCTTGAATCCAATTTTTGAACCCACATTTATTCCTGATTCTTTTTCTTGCCGTGCGGATAAAGGTAACCACAAAGGAGTGATCACAGTTGAAAATATGGCAAGAAAAGTTAGCAGAAACTATAAAAGTAATTGTTATGTTCTCAAATGTGATATAAAGAAATTTTTTGATTCGGTTGATCATGAAATTCTTTTAAAAATTATTTCAAAAAAAATTATCGACGAGGATACCATGTGGTTGATGAAAGAAATTGTGCATAGTTTTAATATGATACCAAAGAGAGAGAGAGTAAAGGAAAGATTTTTAAAACAGAAAAAGGTATTCCTATTGGCAATTTAACCTCACAGCTTTTT
>CAYHXG010000133.1:0-1546 GCA_964360575.1 uncultured Candidatus Saccharibacteria bacterium
GGTACGCATCGTCGACGGTTTGTGGCTGCGCGGCCATTGGGCGTCGCCCGTCGACGAGTGGGATCCAGACTACGAGTTTGTGTTCCGTCTCCGCAAGTCTGAATCTTAGACCCTTGGTTTCTTTGTAATGTAATTTTTTCCTGACCGCCGAAGTTTTAGCGTAGGCGGGATTCTTTGGGTCTTAGACTCTTTGATCCTTTTGTCTTGCGGCGAAGCCGCTTCGCAACACCACTACTTATTACTTGGTGGAATTCTTCTCCCGATCGTTCTTATTTAAATGCTTTTTACGCAAGCGTAAACTTTTTGGTGTAATTTCTAAAAGTTCATCGTCTTCTATAAAATCTAAAGATTGTTCTAGGTTTAAAATTGTGGCTGGCGCTAACTGGATCATGCCATCGCTGCTTTTAGAACGCACGTTGGTTAGCTGTTTGCCTTTGCAAACGTTTATGTCTATATCGTGTTCTTTGGTGTTTTCGCCCACAATCATGCCTTGGTATACCGGTGTGCCGGGTTCTATAAAAGTAACACCGCGGCCTTGCGCCACCTCCAAGCCAAAAGCCACAGCCCTGCCGGTTTCGTGGGCAATCAAAACCCCTTTTCTTGTTTTAGCGGGAGCCTCGCCTTGAGGTCTAAAATCTATAAAACGGGAATTTAAAACAAAAAGCCCGCGGGTTAAAGTTATCAAGGCGCTCCTCAAACCCAAAAGAGCGCGTGTGGGCATGTTATAGACAAACCTAACGTCGCTCGCGTGGGGGAAGGTGTCCGCAAGCTCAGCCTTTCTTTTGGCGAGTTCGGCTAAAATCACACCCCTATTTTTTTCTGGTGTGTCTATTAATACTTCTTCCCATGGCTCCATTACAGTATTATTTTCTGTTTTGGTTATAACTTGGGGTTTGGCAACTTCAAGTTCAAAACCTTCGCGCCGTAAAGTTTCTAAAAGAATAGATAAATGCAATTCGCCCCGGCCGGAAAGCAAAAATTTTCCGCCAACAATTTCCATTCTCATACTCACGTTTGTTTCTAGTTCTTTTTTTAATCTTTCCTGAATTTGCCGGCCGGTTAGCAAATTTCCATCTTGGCCTACAAACGGAGAAGTGTTGGGCCCGATTAAAATTTTAAGCGTGGGTTCTTCTATAGCAATTTGAGGCAAAGGTTCTGGGTTTTCTGGATCGCAAACAGTAGAGTTGATGCTGATACCGGTAAGCCCCGTTAGAGCCACAATGTCGCCAGCCACGGCTTCATCCACCTCTTCCTTCTTTAAACCACGCCAAGTAAATACTTTTTCTATTCGACCTCTCGAGTTTCCTTTTTTGGGGTCAATTATTGCTACCGAAGCTTTGTTTTTAATAGTGCCCCTGGAAATGCGGCCTATAGCATAAGTACCCTTATAGCTATCGGAATCCAGAGAAGTTACTAGCATTTGGAAAGGTTCCTCTTTATTACCTTTAGGTGCCGGAATATAGGAAATTATTTTTTCAAACAGAGGTTCTAAAGTGGTATTTTGTTCCGTCTCTAAATTTTGCGGCATTTTTTCAAAAGCTTGTCC
>CAYHXG010000134.1:0-1545 GCA_964360575.1 uncultured Candidatus Saccharibacteria bacterium
CCGGGCACGGCCTCGGTATCATTGCTGTAAAGTCTTAGACCTAATTTTTGCGCCTCACCGTAAAGCCGCTCCAAACCGGGAATGCCGGTTATGGTTACATAGATGCCCTCGGCAATGTCATCGTTGTTTGGAACCGGTGGGTAAATGGTGGGCGGTATTGAAATCTCCTTGGGATAGGGCCCGCGATTGGCCAGATAAGAAAAAGTTCCCGGATGCGCAACCGCTAAAAACTTATATTGATTTTCAACATCTTCGGCCAAAGGAATAATCCTTTTAACCAACTCTCGTTCCACAGCAATCTCATTGGTAGAAATAGTTAGAGTATTCTTGAGAATTTCAGAAGTGTGCCCAAAACTGACTCCGTAACTCAACGGCAAGCCATACTTGACCCGACCGGAACGGGATAGCTCCACAACTATATCACTGCCGGAAACCACTTTTTTGTTCTCATCTAAATCCTCTACTTCAATATCGCCTTTTAGATAATTTGCCGCCGTCGAGTTAACTTCGTCAAATTTATCGGCCCAAATTTCCAACGCCTGCTCGTAGGTGTTGTCGCCGTAGAAAATAGTTTTAAGAATCTCTCCTAACCTAGAGCATAACAATATTTCGCTGGGATATTTTTGGTTCGCGGAGTTAAACTCCTCCAGCATGATCCGCTTCTGTTTTTCGCCATAAACCCACGGCACGATTATGCCCAACCGATCCCGCCCGCGCGACTCCAATTCAACGTTGACCGCCAAAGCCAACTCGGTGGTTCTTAAATACGGCCCCGTGCCGTAGGCGAAATTGGTGACGATATATTTCATCGTCTCTTAAGATATTTCACAACCAGCTCGGCAATATAATCTTGAGTCACCTGCATAGCCTCAAACGTGGCTCCGCCGACATGGGGCATGATTATTAAGTTTTTATTTTTCCGGGCGTATTCCACTAAAGGATCATTTTTAAGATGGCTACCGTCACCTTTTTCGTCCCATAATACATCCACCGCCGCGCCGGCGATCCATTTTTGTTTTAACGCCTTTTCCAAAACACCCTTTTCTATAAGCTCGGCCCGGGCGGTGTTTATAAGATAAGCCGACGGTTTCATTAAACGTAAATGTTTTTCTTTAACTAGATTATGCGTGTCGTCGGTCAACAGCACGTGCAAAGAAACAATGTCTGATTTTTTTAATAATTCTTCCATGCCAACCTTAACCGCGCCGCGCGATTTCATAAACTTTTCGGATACGTTAGGGTCGCAAGCCAGAATTTTCATGTCAAATGCTTTAGCGTAACGCGCCACAATCCGGCCCAACCGGCCAAAACCCAAAAGCCCGATAGTTTTGTCCTTTAACTGATACCCGCACCAAGCTAACCGATTCCAATTGCCATTTTTAACATCGTCAAAGGCCCAAGGGATATTTCTGGCTAGCGAGAGAATCAAAACAAAAGTTTCTTCAGCGGTGGAAGGCACGTTTCTCAAAAAACCTTTGCGGCCGCGCAGAGAAATAATTTTTATGCCGCGAGATTTTATTTCGGCGAGATCCAGATGATTCATAC
>CAYHXG010000135.1:0-1544 GCA_964360575.1 uncultured Candidatus Saccharibacteria bacterium
ATTTTATCTTTTTCCAGAAACATTTTCACAGCTTGTTGAACTTCCTCTATCAACTTAGTGTCTTTGAGTGAAGCCATAGCCAGGTCGGGTAGGCCGGATTGTTCGCGGCCAAAAAATTGGCCGGGGCCGCGAATTTGCAAATCTTTTTCAGCTAATTTAAAACCGTCTTCACTTTCTACTAAAATTTTTAAACGCTCGGCCGTGTTTTTTGTGCCGGATTCTGTAAACAAAAAACAATAGCTTTGATGTTCGGCCCGGCCCACCCGACCTCTAAACTGATGCAGCTGCGAAAGGCCAAATCGGTCGGCGCCTTCTATCATCATCACGCTGGCATTGGGCACATCTACACCTACTTCTACCACCGAAGTTGAAACCAGAATATCGGTTTTTTTATTTTTTCCGCCAGAGGCGGATCCGCCTGGGGCGGAAAAGTTTTTTATTACTTCCTCTTTTTCCTGACTGCTCATACGGCCATGCAGTAAACCAATTTTTAAATGGGGGAAAATATCTTTAGATAATTTTTCGTATTCAGCGGTGGCATTTTTTACTTCGCTCATTATGGCGGCTTCGGATTCTTCTATTAACGGACAAATAACAAAAGCTTGCCGCCCAATTTTGATTTGGTTTTCTATAAACTGGTAGGCTTTTTCTCTGTTAGTGGGAGAGACTGCTTTTGTAATAATTTTTTTTCTGCCTTTAGGCAACTCTTTTAAAAGCGATAAGTCTAAATCGCCATATATGGTTAACGCTAAAGTTCTAGGTATCGGGGTTGCTGACATTGATAGTAAATGAGGAATTACAGAATGTTTTGGATTTTTTAATAATGCGGCGCGTTGCTCCACACCAAAACGATGCTGTTCGTCTACAACAACTAAAGCCAAGTTTTTAAACTTAACTGTTTTTTGAATTAAAGCATGCGTGCCCACCACGATGTTTGCCGCAGCAAGGTCAGACCTTGCTAGTTTTTGGGATGATGTCAGAAGGCCGATTTTAACCGGCCGGTTTTCAAAAAACTGATTCAGGGTTTTGAAATGCTGAAAGGCTAAAATTTCGGTAGGAGCTAAAAAAGCGGTCTGGTAGCCGTGTCGCGTCGCGTTCAGGGCGGCGATGGCGGCCACCACGGTTTTGCCACTACCGACATCGCCCACCAAAAGCCTGTTCATGGGAGATGGTATTTCCATGTCTTTGAGAATTTGCCACGAAGCAATTTTTTGCGAATCGGTTAGCTGGAAAGGCAATGAGGCGGTGAATTTTTTTATTGCATCAACGTCAATGGGCACGGCCGCGGCCAATTTAGATTTTATCTTTTGTTTTTCGCGATGGGCGTAGAGCTGAAGTAAAAAAATATCTTGGAACGCTAGCCGTTTTTTGGCCGCCTCGGCCTCAGCTATGTTTTTGGGAAAGTGAATTTGATGCAGGGCTCGCGTTAAGGTGATCAAGTCAAATTCTTTTACTGTCGAGTGGGGTAGAAAATCAGGAATTTTACCAATGTTATCTAAAACCGTTTTTATTTTTAATCTTAAATAGCGCGAGGTTAGTCCCTG
>CAYHXG010000136.1:0-1540 GCA_964360575.1 uncultured Candidatus Saccharibacteria bacterium
TAGTACCTTCCTCCACACTAAACGACAAATCATCCACCGCGGCCACACCATTAAACTTTTTAACTAAGTTTTTTATTGCCAATATCATTAGAGGTTTATTCTACTATTTATCGAAATAAAAAAACAAGTTTCCGTTTTTACCAAAAATGAAAACTTGTCGAAATATCTAATGCCCGTTGCCCCAACCAAAAAGCCGGCCAACCATTTCTGGAGTTTCCCTTTTACGTGCAATTTTAATTATGCCGTCTTGGGCAATGAGCTTCGCCGGCGAAGATAATAAACAATGGTGTGAGGCTAAAGCGTCTTGATAAGCGCCGGAATCGAAAAAAGCTATATATTGATCTCCGTCTTCCTTAAGTTTCGGCAAAAGCACATAGGCTCCACCTTCGGTGTATTTATCGTCGGAATCGCACGAACTCCCGGCCAGCCAAACTCTTTTAAAATCTTTTTTATTGGCATTATTTACCGGCACCACGTGCCATTTTTGCCGAATAGCCCACGTGTCTAAAAGGTCATTCATAAAACTGCCATCTATTATGTACCAAGCGTTGGCATTGCCCTTGGGGATGGGCTTTTCCGCAATTATTTTGTAAATCGTAACCTGCGCCGGCGCCACAATATATCGACCCCATTCTACGATTATGTTGGGATGTTTTACGCCGGCTTTATCGGCCATCTTTTTTAGCAAGCCAACCACATTTTTGGTTACAGTTTTTGCCGTATAAAATTTTTTCTTCTCGTAATTTATGCCGAAGCCACCACCTATATCTAGGGTATCGAGCGAGGGATTTTTTTTAGCAAGTTCAATATAAATCTCCATAGCTCGTTTAAGAGAATTCAAAATGCTCTTTTGGGAAGTCATCTGGGAGCCGATGTGGTAATGCAAAATTTTAAAGTTTTTAGTGGTTGGCAAATTCAAAATCTGCTCTTCACTTAAACCGAACCTGTCTATTTTTTTATTCCAATGGGTATCGGCTTTAATTTTTAGATCCACCCGTATACCCATATCTCCTCTAAACTTATGAAGCGTTTTTAATTCAGCTTCATCCTCAACTATGGGCAAAATAGCCATACCTTTGGCGTGTAAATCCACGATCAATTTTAAATAGTCATCCGATTTTGGCCCGTTACACAATACCCGTAGTTTGGAATGAAATCTCTCACTTTCCCAAAGTTTTTTAATAAGCCAGAGTTCGTTAACCGATCCCACTTCCATGTGCGCGCCTTCCGAAATTAAAGGTAGAACAAATTCCTTATTCTGGTTTACCTTCATGGGATAATGATAAAAAAATTTGCCTTTATAATTTTGGATTTTGATGAATGCATTAAAATAATCACGCAAGTCGGACAAACGTTTTTCTAGAACAAACGGAAATACCACTTCTAAAGGCGAGCCATATTTTTTAACCAAAGAGTGCAGGTTAAAAACATAATTACCCTCGTTAACCAGAAGCTCGCCGTTTTTGGTTACGTCAAAAAATTCGGTATTGAATTCCTCTACGCCTAGTTTCCAATACTTTTTCCAGTTTTTACTCATTAT
>CAYHXG010000137.1:0-1529 GCA_964360575.1 uncultured Candidatus Saccharibacteria bacterium
AAGCGTTTTATTCAGACACATGCTAAGACTGTTAAGAATTTGGATATTTAGTTTTTATTGAAGTCGGACTTCAATCAGGATAAAATAAGCCCGTTCGCAATTTCTATTGCGGACGGGCTTTGGTTATGCCAGTGATTCTGTCGGCTCTAGTTCTGGATTTTTGTAACCGAGCCGGAATCTTTGTACTTCCAAATTGACCTCCGGGAACTTTCTGCACAATTCTTCTATGAACTGTTTCTGTTTTTCCAAGCGACCCTCTAATCGGGCCTTTTCTTCTCGAAGCTTGATTACTTCTCTTTCCGCGGCCGTTGGCCAAAAAAGTTTCCCCAACATAGCATCCCTCCTTTTTTGGAGTTAATTTGGACTTGACAACTAATATAGCAGGGGTTTATACTTGAAGTCAAATAGCCCTCGGGGGCTGTTTTTTTAAGGGCTTTGTCCAAGAGCATCAGCGATTGGGTGCAAAGCCTTAACCCGCCGAAGCTCCTCGAGTCCCTCGGGCTGTTCAGTCCTGAAGACTTCACAGTCGAAGGAGCTGAGTCATCGGGACGAACGCCTGAGACATCTCGGAGTCGAAGACCTTGCCGTGCCACTCCGTAGTCTTTGACGGAGGATGGGCGAAGGCGGGTTCGGGGACAAGTTTTGAACATATTAAAATGTTAAATAAACTAACGACCTATTTAAAAGAAGTCCGTTTAGAACTTGGCAAAGTCAATTGGCCTAACCGTGAGCAAACCACTCGATACACTATTTTGGTTATTGGCGTTTCTTTGGCCGTGGCGCTTTTTTTGGGAGGGTTAGATTATATTTTTTCTTGGGTGCTAAATAAATTTGTGTTGTAAGGGCTTTGTCCGCTCGTCCGCCCCAGGCGGACTCGCGGTAACAAAACCTTATCCTGAACGCAGTGAAAGATTACCCCTCGGTTTTTACCTCGGGGTGCTCAATTTTATAGCTATTCACTTCGTTTCGTTCATAGATAAAATTGGCATATGGCAAAACAAACTTCAAAATACGGGCGCAATTGGTATGTGCTTCACACCCATTCGGGTTATGAAGACACGGTGGCGCACAATCTAAAACAAAGAATAGATTCTTTGGGCATGCAGGATAAAATTTTTAATGTAATCGTGCCTACGGAAAAAAAGATAAAAATAAAAAATGGCAAAAGGCGAGTGGTAGAGGAAAAAATTTACCCCGGTTATGTTTTGGTGGAAATGATCGTAACCGATGATTCTTGGTATGTGGCCCGCAACACGCCTCGGGTGACCGGTTTTGTGGGTTCTGGCACCACACCTATTCCCGTGGCTGATGAAGAAATAAAAGAAATTCAGCGCCGCATGGGTATAGAGGAACCCAAGTACAAAATTGACGTCTCAGTGGGTGATGCGGTAAAAATAACGGACGGTCCGTTTAAGGATTTCGACGGCAAAGTTTCCAATGTGGATGAAGAAAAGGGCAAAATAAAAGTGCTCGTTAGTATGTTTGGCAGAGAGACCCCGGTGGAGTTGGACTTTTTGCAGATAAAGAAA
>CAYHXG010000138.1:0-1516 GCA_964360575.1 uncultured Candidatus Saccharibacteria bacterium
TTAATCAGAAGAAAGAGTTTAATCTCCTTATCGAGATTCGTAGATTTGCTACCTCAAGCTATGCGGTTTTAATATATCTTTTGATATTTTCCGTAGTTTTATTCTCGCCTATGCTTGGCAATTATTTCGTAGGAGATGATTTTACCTGGCTTAGATGGGCGGCAAACTGCTCAATTGATCCTAATTGCGGAGTTTTATCGGCTATTGTTAATTACTTTACCAACTCGGACGGGTTTTTTTACAGGCCGGGAACAAAAATTTATTTTTATCTAATGTATCAAACTTTCTGGCTTAATCAGGTGATATATCATGCTGTTTCGCTATTTCTTCATTTTAGCGTAGCCGCACTTTTTTTCCTTTTAGCAAGAAGGATTTTGCAAAATAATTTACTGTCAGTTTTTGCAGCTTTCCTTTTTCTTTTTATGAGCGGAACGCTTGAAACAGTTTTTTGGATTTCAACAACCGGTACTCTTTTTACTTCTGTGTTTGGACTTCTGGGTCTTTTGCTATTTATATCCTGGGAAGAAAAGAGAAAGCTGTATTATTTCTTAGGTTCAATAATATCTTTTTCCCTAGCGCTTCTATTTCACGAACTTGGAATTGTTTTTCCTCTTCTTGTTTTTGCTTATGCGTTTAAGAATGGATCGATTTCCAAATTAAAAGAGAAAATTATAAGAATAGATTACCTATCTCTTTTTATTCCGACATTTATATATTTGTCCATTCGTTTTCTGGCAAAAAGCCATTGGTTCAGCGGAGACTATAGCTATGATCTTATGATGCTGCCGTTCAACATAGCGGGTAATTTGTTCGGATACGCTTCTTTAATCTTAATAGGTCCGATATCCCTGCAATTTTATGATCAGTTAAGGGTGGTTCTTAGAGAAAATATTATTCTGGCATTTATAGTCATTCCAATACTCGGATTATTAGGATATCTTATTTATAAGTTTGTCTTTACCAAACTTCTTCCTGAGGAAAAAAGAGTAGTAATTTTTGGTATTTTATTTTTTGTTATCTCTCTTTTACCTTTCTTAGGTCTTGGCAATATTACATCAAGATATAGCTATTTTGCGTCCCTTGGTTTGATCCTAATACTTGTCCTAGTAATAAGAAAAATCTACGAATCTTTAAAGAGCAATGGAGAGAAAATTGCTCTAGGGTCAATATCTATTTTTATTATTGTATATTCGCTTTTTCATATAATTTCGCTTCAGCAAACCTCCATGGATTGGCAGGGAGCAGGTACTAGATCTAAGACATTTTTCATTTCTATTGACTCACTTTATAGAAATAGCTGGGCGGGAGAAAATGTAGAGTTGCATTTTGTCGACGTACCGATAAGAGTAGGACAAGCATGGCTATTTCCCGTAGGACTTAAAGACGCTCTTTGGTTTGCCTTCAGAAATGAGCGCGCAAAAATATTTATCCATAGCGATGTCGCAACGGCAATTAGCTCTATGAATCCTAAGGCATTTAGTCATGTGTTTAAGTTTAACGAAGACGGAAGCGTTAG
>CAYHXG010000139.1:0-1510 GCA_964360575.1 uncultured Candidatus Saccharibacteria bacterium
ATGTTGTTTTGAAAAATTGGCCAAAAACTTTTGAAGATTATATAAAAAGAAAAGCATCTGTTGGTTCTATAACAAAAGGTCCGAAGTTTTCGGTTAATCGTAAATGAAAAAGTCATTATTTGATGTCGATTGGGGATTAATTGCTCCGGCGCTAGTTTTGGTAATTCTAAGTCTTACTACTCTTTTTTCGATAGACTTCTCAAAGTTTTTGAACCAGTTTATTTTTTTCATTATTGGAATTTTTGTTTTTTTATTTTTCTCTCAAACCAACTATAAAACTGTAAAAATATATTCAATACCAATATACATAATTTCTATTGTTTTACTGTTTATAGTATTGGTTATTGGAATTGAAAGCAGGGGATCTGTTAGGTGGCTGGAGTTTTTTGGTTTTAGGATACAATTTTCGGAGATTCTTAAACCTTTTCTTGCAATTTCTTTTTCTTTCTATTTGTCTTCAAAAAATAGTTATTCTTTTAAAATTCTATTTTTACTAACGTGCTTTTTGATACCAATAGTAATAATGGTTTTTTTACAGCCTGATTTGGGAAATGCTCTAATATATTTTATGGTTGTGGTTTTAACTTTTATTATTTTTGGTTTTCCTCTCAGATTCTTTTTTGCAGGTGCAATTCTTGTTTTTGCGCTTTTTCCAGTGCTTTGGAAATTTATGCACACGTACCAAAGAGAACGCATTCTTACTTTCTTAAACCCTAATGATCCCCTGGGTTTATCTTACAATGCAATTCAGTCAGTTATAGCAGTTGGTTCGGGGATGATTTTTGGCCGCGGGTTGGGACTAGGGACTCAATCCGGCCTTCGATTTCTCCCGGAGCGGCATACTGATTTTATTTTTGCAACTCTTTCAGAAACACTTGGAATGACCGGGGCAATCTTGGTAGTTCTCACTTTTGCATTTTTATTGTACAGAATTTTTATAATTTTTAGCAATCAAGAGGACTTATTTGGGAAGATTTTTTCTATTAATGTATTTTCTTTGATTTTTATTCAGTTTTTCATAAATATCGGTATGAATATAGGAATTCTTCCAATAGTCGGAATTACTCTGCCCTTTGTTTCTTATGGAGGGAGCTCGCTACTTTCTAGCTTCATTCTCTTGGGGATACTTTCTAGCCTAAATAAGACTGATGCATCAAAGAAAGTTCTGGAAATTAGGTAGATTTTTTGGTATAATTGACTTTCATGGAATACGCGGTTATTAAAACAGGCGGAAAGCAGTATAAAGTTTCAAAAGATACAATAATTGAGGTTGAAAGACTAAGTTTTAAGCCAGAAGAAAATTTTTCTTTCGAAGACGTCCTTTTGTATGTAAAAGATGGATCTTCAAAACTAGGTAAGCCCCGCGTTTCGGGAGTTACGGTTAAGGCAACAGTTTTAGAACACCTCAAGGGAGACAAGCTTAGAATTTCTAAATTTAAGGCAAAGTCCAAATATAGAAGAGTTACGGGACATAGACAATATCTAACTAAGATTAAAATTCTTGATATAT
>CAYHXG010000140.1:0-1505 GCA_964360575.1 uncultured Candidatus Saccharibacteria bacterium
CTTTCTTTTACGCAGGTCTTAAGTAACATGACTTTATACACTCACCAATCTTCCAACATCCGCAAAACGTGGCTTTTAATGAGTCTGTTTTTTGGCATTGTGATTGGTATTGGTTGGATGTTCAGTCAAGTATACGGCAACCCCGGCATACTTTATATCGCGGTTATTTTTAGTATCGTGATGAATTTTGTTAGTTACTGGTATTCCGATAAAATTGTTTTGGCTTTACATAAAGCCCAGCCGGTGGAATTAAAATCCAATCCCGAACTTTATCGCATTTTAGAAAATTTAACCATTGCCGCCGGCTTGCCGATGCCTAAGTTTTATTTGATTAACGATCCCGCGCCCAACGCTTTTGCCACAGGGAGGAACGCCCAGAATGCCGTGGTATGTGTTACCTCCGGTCTTTTGGAAAAACTGGATCGCTCCGAACTGGAAGGCGTTTTGGCCCACGAACTTTCGCATATTGGCAATCGCGATATGCTGGTTTCCACCGTGGCGGTGGTGTTGGTTGGTTTTGTTTCCATACTGGCTGATATGTTTATGCGGTCTCTTTGGTTTGGACGCGGCGGTCGTGATGACAACAGGGGAAGCAATGGCATTATAATTTTAATTGGAATTTTGCTTTCCATTTTAGCGCCGATTTTTGCTACTTTGATTCATTTGGCAATTTCCCGCAAGCGTGAGTTTTTGGCCGACGCTTCCGCAGTTTTGTTAACGCGCTATCCCGAGGGCCTGGCTTCTGCCTTAAAAAAGATCTCGGCCTATGGTCGCCCTATTCGCACAGCTACCAACGCCACCGCTCATTTGTTTTTTGAAAACCCTTTTGGTGCAGATGCGGATGGCGACGGTATTCCGGATCATAAACAGCGGGCTCCTTGGCTCGCCCGTATTTTCTCGACACATCCCCCCATTGAAGAAAGAATTAAAGCGTTGCAGGGGTTGAAAGTGTAGGTTGTATAAGATTATAATAATCATATGAAAAGACAAGCCACAAAAAAGAAAATAATTATTCATACAAAGTATGGTGATCATCTGATTGTTTTGGAGCGGGACGGCCAGGGTTATATGGTGACTGTGCCTGGTTTGCGGGAAATAATAACTCTAGGAGAAAATATTACTCATGCTAAGAATATGGCCAAAGAGGCCATAGAATTAACGATTGAATGTTTAGTTGAAGAAAATACAAGAGATATTAAAAACATTTCTTTTAAGAAATTAGCTAAGCAATTTGCAACGATTGGTGTATGAGTATAATACCAATCCTTAGCTCGCGTCAGCTGCTTTCCGCCCTGCTTAAAGCAGGGCTTAAAATTATCAGGCAAAACGGAAGCCATATCCGGCTTTATAATCCGGTAACAAAAAGAAAAACAACTTTGTCGATGCACGCAGGGGATTTATCTCGCAAGATGATCACTGGAATAATAAAACAGATTGGTTTGTCTATTAAGGAGTTTCTTGATATTTTGGGTAAGTAAAGTAATTATGGAGGGTTCGCATAGTGG